>CAKSJL010000013.1 GCA_934463345.1 uncultured Oscillospiraceae bacterium
AATTTCGCCCTCTTCAAGTCTTAAAAGACCAACAGCGATCTTTATAGTTGTCGTTTTGCCTGCGCCGTTAGGGCCTAAAAAGCCGAATACCTCTCCCGGAAAGGTTTCAAATGAAATATCATGAAGTATCTGCCTTTTTCCAAAGTATTTATTAAGGTGTTCTATTTTAAGAGCAGCTTCCATTATTCATTTCCTCCTTCCGAATCTCCTGAAAATGTTATGTCCGGTGCACTCCAGCCATAGGATATCGCCTGACAAACCTTCCATTTTCCATCAACCTCTTTAAGCTTCAGTCTGCCACTACAGCTGAAACTGATCTTTGATAATACGCTACTGATTTCAGAGTCACTGACATAGCTTGTCATAATCGTTTCAAATGGCGTTGCCATATAAGGATCACCAGTATACTCCGCAGTTATTTCGCATGTGAATTCAGCCAAAGCATATCCGGCACCAGCCTTCGTTATTCTGAAGTCAAGGTTGTTTGCTCTCCATTTTTTTACCGCAGAGCTGTCTGAATCAGAGAAGCTCTGAGAAATCATTTTCTGAAACTCTGATTTATAATTGTTCATATCAAAGCCCATTTCAGCACCGGAGTTTCTGTCAGAACACCAGTAATTCTCTACAAGCTTTTCAGCCATGTCCTCAGCAGAAGCTTTGTCAGACGCTGTAACAGCGCATTCAGCGAGTGCGTCTGTATATGCGTTTACTGCGGCTTCTATCTGCGGTTTGTTTTTTTTAAACCCTATTGTATCTGACACAGCAAATATAATAAAGCCTGCCAGTACAACTGCGCCCAGGATAAGTCCCCTGTTTGCGTGTTTTAAAAAGCTTTTCAAGTTGCTCATCTCCTTATTGTCTTAATCGTCTTATGTGTACCACATCAATTAGAACACCTCACAAATCGTATTATACACCATAGTACAGTACATGTCAATAGGCTTTTTAATTATTAAATAATATTTCTTTGGTTTTGTGAATTTTGCATAAAAATATCATGTTAAACTTCTCCATAACATAAATTTTTTTTGAAATCCTTGTTTATTTACTCAATATGGGGTATAATAAGAAACGTGATAAACATTTTCAAGGGGGCTGTTTAAATGTGTGACAAGACAATGACCTTTTCAGTTAACGATGAAAAGGAAAACGAGTTAAAACGAAATCTCACAATTATTTATGACGCTCTTATTCAAAAGGGCTACAACCCCATAAATCAAATTGTAGGTTACATCCTTTCCGAGGATCCGACATACATAACCACATACAACAACGCAAGAAGCATTATCCGTCATATTGACAGGGACGAGCTTTTGCAGGTATTGGTTAAGTCTTACCTGGATGAATGATTTCGTAAATAAAAGCTGCCGGCTGAGCACAATCAGCAGGCAGCTTTTTGTAATTTAAGTAAAACAGTACAATGGAAATGTGTGATTTTACTGCAATAGCAACAAAATTTAAAATTTTCTTAAAATAATGTAGGTTAATTTTAATGATGACAAAATCAATATTTAATGATATAATGATATTGTACAAAAAAAGAAAACGAGGTAAGAATTATGTTTAGAAAAATAACTGCTGCTCTGCTTTGCCTTACAATGGCTTTTGCTTGCATCGGCTGCGGAAGCGACAAGGATTCATCATCTTCAAAGAGCGAAGCTACAGAAGCTGCTACTGAGGCAGCAACAGAAGCTCCTACTGAAGCTGAAACAGAAGCCCCTACTGAGGACAGCGAAGCTGAAAAGATTGCTGCTGACGCAGCTGACGCTGAAGCAGGACTTGAGGAAGATGGAGACATCTACGCTACAACAGCTGACTCAGATGAGGTTCAGGCTGCAATTGTCGGCGGAGTATGGCAGTCAGGCTATATTTCAGATGCGCAGGGCAATGTTGTTACAATTGCTGATTACTGTGAAAACGCTGGCGTTGACGCTTCAACATTCGACATTCAGGTTGAATTTGCAGAAGACGGAACAGTTAAGCTTAATTCAGCAGATTCCGGAGAAGAATCAGGTACATACACTGTATACGGCGAATACATCATAGTTTCAGATGACACTGATGATATGGAATTTATTTATGAGCCGGATTCAGAAGTTCTTTTCGTTGATATTCTTGGCACAGGCGAATTCCTTATTGCATTTACACAGGAATAATTTATTCCACTTAACGGGTAAGCATTGCTTACCCGTTTTTTTGTGCAAAATTCTCTTGACAAGCTGCGAAAAACATGATATAATGTGTAAAGCTGATTTACTTTACACCAATCGGAGTGATATCCATGAAAAACCTTGACTATGCTCTCCTGTTTGAGATCTACGGCAAAATGCTGACAGATAAACAGCAGTCAGTCATGGAGCTTTACTACTGGGAAGATCTTTCGCTCGGCGAAATTGCCCAGGGAGAGGGAATCACCCGTCAGGCTGTAAGGGACAGCATCAAGCGGAGTGAACAGCTTCTTGAAGAATTTGAAAAAAAGCTGATGCTTGCAGAAAAAATCAGAAGCTGCCGCCAGAACTGCAATATGATATGCAGCTGTGTTCAGTCTTTAAAGGACGATATCTCAGCCGGAAACGACTGCATAGATAAAATTTACAGACTTGCCTCAGAAACAGGAGATCTGTTCTGACAAAGCGGAAGGGAGAGTGCTTATGGCGTTTGAAGGGCTTTCGGAAAAGCTTAACAATGTATTCAGAAAACTTAAATCAAGAGGAAAGCTTACAGAATCCGATATAAAAGAAGCTATGCGTGAAGTCAGAATGGCACTTCTTGAAGCGGACGTCAGCTATAAGGTTGTCAAGGAATTTGTCGCTAACGTTTCTCAGAAAGCGGTCGGCGCTGAGGTACTCGAAAGCCTTACTCCTGCACAGCATGTTGTAAAAATTGTAAAAGACGAGCTTTGTGCTCTCATGGGCGATTCAAATGCAAGAATAAACATGCCATCAAAAGGTCCATGTATTATTATGATGTGCGGATTACAGGGTTCGGGTAAAACAACCCATTCCGCAAAGCTTGCAAAGCATTTCAAAAAGGAAGGTCACAGACCTTTGCTTGTTGCCTGCGACATTTATCGTCCTGCGGCTATAAATCAGCTTATGGTTGTCGGTGAAAAGGCCGGCGTTAAAGTATTTGAAATGGGACAGATTAATCCTGTTGTTATTGCAAAACAGGCTGTTGCACATGCCAAAGACTACGGCAACGATATTATTATTCTTGATACTGCCGGACGTCTGCATATAGATGAACAGCTTATGGATGAGCTTAAAAACATCAAGGAAGAGGTTCACCCAAGTGAAATAATGCTTGTCGTTGACGCAATGACAGGTCAGGACGCAGTAAACGTTGCAAAAGCTTTTGACGATGCGCTTGGAATTGACAGCGTTCTCATGTCAAAGCTTGATTCTGATACAAGAGGCGGCGCTGCACTGTCAGTACTTGCGGTTACAGGAAAACCGATAAAATTTGTCGGAACAGGCGAAAAGCTTGATGAGTTTGAACAGTTCCATCCGGAAAGAATGGCTTCACGAATCCTTGGAATGGGCGATGTTATGACGCTTATTGAAAAGGCAGAAAACATCATGGATCAGAAAGAGGCAGAAGCTGTTGCGAAGAAATTTCAGGAAAATAAATTCGATATGAACGATCTGCTTGCACAGTTAAAGCAGATTCAGAAAATGGGTTCAATCAAGTCAATAATTTCAATGCTTCCGGGTGTTGGCGACAAGCTGAAGGATATTGACGTTGATGAAGGACAGTTTCTGAGAATACAGGCTATGATAACATCAATGACAAAGGCGGAAAGAGAAAAGCCTTCAATTATAAATCCGTCCAGAAAGCGCAGAATTGCTGCCGGAAGCGGAACAGATGTTTCGGAAGTCAATAAGCTGTTAAGACAGTTTGAACAGATGCAGAAAATGATGAAACAGCTTGGCGGTTCAAAGGGCATGAAAAACAAAAAAATGATGAAACGTCTTGCCGGAATGAATCTGGACAAAATGCCGCCGCTTAAATAACGCCTATTAATGCCAAATGCATTAATTATATAAACGAAAATACCGTGGAGGTGAAAAAAATGGCAGTTAAAATCAGACTGAGAAGAATGGGCGCTAAGAAAGCTCCTTTTTATCGTATAGTTGTTGCTGATTCAAGATATCCAAGAGACGGAAGATTCATCGAAGAGCTTGGTTACTATGATCCAACAAAGGAACCATCAGTAGTTTCAGTTGACGCTGAAAAGGCTAAGAAGTGGATCGCTGACGGTGCACAGCCAACTGATACAGTTAAGGTTATCCTTAAAAAGGAAGGCGTACTTTAATAAACGCTTGGGGCAAGAGTTTTTCTCTTGCCTTTAATGTTACGGAGTTGCGGAGGATATTCCATGAAAGAATTGTTATATGCTATTGTTGAAGAGCTTGTTGAGGATAAAAGCGCTATTAAAATAACCGAGGACGAACCTAACGAAGAAGGTGTTATCGTGTTTCATCTCAACGTTGCTCCGGACGATATGGGACGAGTTATCGGAAAGCAGGGCAGGATCGCAAAGGCTATCAGAACAGTTATGCGTGCCGGCGCTGCAAGGAGCAATCTCAAGGTTGCGGTTGAAATAGATTAAAAATTACGGACGGTCAGTTTTGAATTGATCGTCCGTTTTTTGCATCCCAGCAAAGCATACTAATGCATAGTGAAAAATACAGCCATTAAAAGATTTCACTGTTTTTCCGGACTTCTATAATATTCATCCTGCGGCGCATTCCTCTGTAGCTCCAGAAATTCCACAGCGAGTCTCTGAGCGTCCTCATAGGTTTTCAGACTGTAGCACTTGGCACGAAACGCCGCCGCACCATAAAGTCCTTTCATGTACCATGAAGCATGCTTTCTTGCTTCTTTCATTGCAAATTCTTCTTTATCTTTAGCACTCTGAGAAAGAATAAGTCTTATATGGTAAAGCATTACATTCATTCGTTCCTCTATATCCGGTGGAGCATATTGCTTTCCTGAAAAATATGAATCTATTTCCCGGAAAATAAAAGGATTTCCGTACGAAGCACGCCCTATCATTACCAGATCGCAGCCTGTCATTTTATACATTTCAAGACAATCCTCAAGAGAAGCAACATCACCATTACCTATAACAGGAACAGACACATTCTTCTTAACCTCAGCAATTATATTCCAGTCTGCTTTTCCGGAATACATCTGATCCCTCGTTCTGCCATGAACGGCAAGAGCGTCTGCGCCGGCGTCCTCCATTGCTTTTGCAAATTCAACCGCATTCACGCTCTGAGGATCCCAGCCCTTTCTGAACTTTACAGTCACAGGTACATCTGACGCTCTTTTTGCTGCTCTTACAAGATTTGCTGCAAGCTCTGTATCCCTCATAAGTGCGCTGCCGGAATTGTTGTTCACAACTTTTGGTACAGGGCATCCCATATTAAGGTCAATTATGTCCGGTTTAAACCTCATGCAGATTTCAACTGCCCTTTCTATAACATCCGGTTCGCTTCCGAAAAGCTGTAATGCCATGGGTCTTTCTTTTTCCGTCACTGTACACAAAAGCTCAGTTTTAGTATTCTGATAGCAAAGTCCCTTTGCAGATATAAGCTCACTTACAGTATATGCTGCTCCGTACTGACGGCAAAGTGTGCGATACGCTCTGTCTGCAACAGAAGCCATTGGTGCCAGGGCGGCTGTTTTTTTTATTCTTACATTTTTTATGTTGACATAATCCATTGATATTCTCCTTATGCAGCTGCTACAGTTTTTTCATCATCAAAACTGCATTTTCAGACGGTGAACGATAGTAATTTTTTCTGAATCCGCTGCGCTCAAAGCCAAGCTTACTGTAGAGTCTTTCTGCGGCAATATTGCTTTCACGAACTTCAAGATAAACGATCTTAACTCCAAGCTTTAAAAGTCTGTTCTCAAATTCATTATAAAGCCTTACCGCTATACCGCACCGGCGGTATTCCTTTGATACCGCAATATTCAGAAGCTCTGCTTCATCAAGAACGTATGAACCATTTAAAAATCCTGCTGTATTTTCACCGCATACCGCCGCATACATCAGTGAATTTTCATTTTCAAGAGCCTGCGCAAAGGCTTGTTCCGACCATCCTCCCGGAATACAGCTGCTTTCTATTTCAGCTATCTGTCCGATATGACAGCTGTCTGCCCTGACTATATCAACCCTTTGCATCATACCAGCTTTCTCCTCTGTTTACGTCGGCAATAAGCGGAACTCTCAGTTCGCACGCATTCATCATTTCATGCGACAGTATTTCAGCCGCCTTGTCTGCATCCTCCCTGCTGCATTCAACTATAAGCTCATCGTGAACCTGCAAAATAAGCCTTGCACCCGGAACTTCCTGCCTGAGTCTTTTATATACCTTAACCATAGCTATTTTTATGATATCCGCAGCGCTTCCCTGGATAGGCGTATTCATAGCTATTCTCTTTCCTGCCGCCTGCATATTCTTGTTTGAAGCTGAAAGCTCCGGAACATATCTCTTTCTGCCAAACATTGTTGTTACATAGCCGTTTTTCTTTGCATTTTCAACCGTTTCATTCATGAATTTCTCTACATTCGGAAATTTATGCAGATAATCCTTTATATATTTCTTGGCTTCATAAACGCTTACATTTATATCCTTTGAAAGTGAAAATGCACCTATGCCGTAAATTATTCCGAAGTTTACCGCCTTGGCTGCACTTCTCATTTCCGGCGTTACCATTTCTGTCGGAAGTCCAAAGACCTGTGCAGCTGTAGCTGTATGAATATCTGCGCCGTCCTTAAAGCCGTTTATCATGGCTTCGTCTGCACATATATGAGCAACTATTCTCAGTTCAATCTGGCTGTAATCGGCATCAAGAAGTATCCTGCCGTTCTGAGCAACAAAAAATTTTCTCATTTCTCTTCCAAGCTCAGTTCTGACAGGTATGTTTTGTAAATTAGGCTCGGTGGATGATATTCTTCCAGTTCTTGTTTCCGTCTGACGAAAAGATGTGTGAATTCTTCCATCACTTCCTATCGTTTTCAGCAGACCCTCAACGTAGGTTGAATTAAGCTTTGCAAGCTTTCTGTAACGCAGTACACGTTCAATAACCGGATAATCTCCGCTTAGCTCCTCAAGTATCTCAGCGCTTGTTGAATATCCTTTCTGTGTTTTCTTTTTCAGCGGTACGCCCATTTCAACAAGAACGTCTCCAAGCTGTTTCGGAGATGCAATGTTGAATTCCTTTCCGCACATGAAATATATCTGTGATTCAAGACCGCCAATCTCATCAACAAGCTCTTTTCCAAACTTTTTTACTCCATCTGCATTTATTCCTACTCCATAGTATTCCATTGATGCCAGAACCTCAGTAAGCGGCTGCTCTATATTATACATAAGTTCTGACATTCCCTGGGCTTCAATTTCCTTTGACAGCACCGCACAAAGTTTATCAAGACTTGCAATGTCCGCAAACCTTTCCGCTGATTTGTAATACGGCGAATCATATCTGAAACATAGCTTTTCAATGCTGTATTCCGAAGTTGACGGATCAAGGAGATATGCGGCAATTTCAGCGTCAAACGTCATTTGTTTCAATTCTGACTCATGTTCAAAACAAAATTTGTAAGCCGGCTTAGCGCCAAACGTATATTTTTTTGCCGGTGATGTCAGCAGCTTTATTATATATCCGGCATTTTCCGTCACATAGACCGTATGATCGTCAATAACCTGCAAAGCTCCGTTATTGTAAATACAGACAAGTCTTTCATGCCCTGCAAGTTCCTCAATGATTTTCTCATCAGGCTCGACAGATTCAATACTTATTTCTTCTGTCTCGACTGTCTTTTCTTCCTCCTTAGCCTTTGAAGGCTCAAGCTCCAGACGTTTAAGCAACTTTGTCATTTCAAGCTCTGTCAGCAGCTCACTCAGCTTCTGGCTGTCCTGCTGTGCCGGAATATATTTTTCAATATCTGTTTCAATCGGCGCTTCAAGGCATATAGTTGCAAGCCATTTGCTCTGTTCTGCTGATTCCTTTCCATTTACAAGCTTATTATAAACACTTTTTGTAAGTCCTGCTTCATCAATATTCTCATAAAGATTTTCAATTGTTTTCCATTCTGTTATAAGCTTTCCGGCTGTTTTCTGTCCGACTCCGGCAACACCCGGAATATTATCCGAGCTGTCTCCCATAAGAGCCTTAAGATCTATCAGATATATTGGTTCAAAGCCATACTCCTCCATAAAAAGCTCAGGAGTATAAACCTTTGTTTCTTTTGTAGTTGCAAGTCTTACACTCACCTTATCATTTACAAGCTGAAGGCTGTCCCTATCACCGGTCAGTATAACGCCCTCATTTCCGCTGTCACAGCATGCTTTTGAAAGCGTTCCCAGAACATCATCCGCCTCATAGCCTTCGCATTCGACTATTTTAACGCCCATATATCCCAGTATTTCCTTAACAAGGGGGAGTTGCTGCGCAAGTTCTTCCGGCATGCCCTTTCTGTTTGCCTTATAAAAATCCGCAGCCTTGTGCCTGAATGTCGGAGCTTTAAGATCAAACGCCACTGCAACGCAGTTGGGCTTTACCTCCTCAACATTTTTAAAGTAAATATTCATAAATCCGAATATAGCATTAGTATAAACACCGTTTTTGTTCGTCAGCAGCCTTATTCCGTAATATGCACGATTAAGAATACTATTTCCATCTATTGCAAGTAATTTCATACATTTCTCCATTTCTGTCAATGATATATAGCAATACAATAAAATAACACAATACAAAATGCCAGGAGCAAATCATATACTAAAAGACTGTCTTGTGGTATTTTGTTGGATTGCTATTTATATTATTATAACATATTATCCGCCGGATTTCCATTGCTATGACAAAACGCAGACTGAAAAGTTTTTCACGCAAAAAGGTCCGGACATTTAAACATGTCCGGACCCTCTCTTTATTTATTCCTGATAAAAATTAACCCATTACAACTTCAACTTCATGTGTCTTTCCATCATTGAATACAGGAAGAATATTTCCTTCAACCGCCTTGCCATCAACTGTTACAGACTTAACGCCCTTGCAAACGTGATCCGGATTCTTGATAGCAATAGCATATGTAGCGCCTCTGAACTGTCTTGTTACATTAAATCCATCCCATTCCTTCGGAATACTTGGATCAACCTTCAGACCGTCAAAGTCAGGCTGTACGCCCAGGATATACTGTGAAATAGCAACCATGTTCCATGCAGCTGTACCAGTAAGCCATGAGTTCTTGCCTTCACCGAATCTGCTTGCGTCCTTACCAGCGATCATCTGACCGTATACATAAGGCTCTGTCTTGTGAAGCTCTGAGATCTCTTCATTGAATGCAGGAGCGATCTTTGAGTAATATTCAAACGCCTTGTCGCCTCTGCCGGCATAAGCCTCAGCACAGATGATCCATGCGTTGTTATGTGTGAAGATACCAGCGTTCTCCTTGTATCCGCCCGGATATGTTGAGATTTCGCCGTACTGGATATAGTACTTTGTGAATGCCGGATTATTAAGTACAAGACCATACTTTGTATTGAGGTACTTGTCAATAGCGTCAAGAGTCTTGATATCAGCGCCCTGATCCTTGCCTATTTCAGACATAACAGCAAAGCCCTGTGGTTCGATAAAGATCTTGCCCTCTTCGCATTCCTTTGAACCCATCTTAGCACCTGAAGCATCATATGCTCTGAGGAACCAATCGCCGTCAAATGCATGCTTCATAACGTTGTCCTTCATCTTATCGATTTCTGCCTGAGCCTTATCAGCCTCAGCATTCTTTCCGAGGTGACGAAGAATTCCTACATAAGCAGGACCAGCATATGTAAAGAGTGTTGCAACCATTACTGATTCAGCAACCTTTGAGTAGCCGCCCTCTGCTGCAAACTTAGGATTTGTATATGTCTGGAAGCTTTCGCCCGGCTTGTCAGAGAAGCATGAAAGATTGATACAGTCGTTCCAGTCAGCTCTCATTGCAAGAGGAAGTCCATGAGGACCAAGGTTATTTACAATGTGATAGAATGAAACGTCAAGGTGATCAAGCATTGGCTTAGCCTTTGATTCGTCATTATCATAAGGAACCATTTCTTCGAGAATTGACCAGTCGCCTGTTTCCTTAATATATGAACCCACAGAAAGGATCATCCACAGCGGATCATCTGAGAAGTCGCCGCCGATATCTGAGTTGCCCTTCTTTGTAAGAGGCTGATACTGGTGGTAGCATCCGCCGTCCGGAAGCTGTGTTGAAGCAAGGTCAATAAGACGCTCTCTTGCTCTGTCCGGAATCTGATGTACAAATCCGAGAATATCCTGGTTGGAGTCACGGAAGCCCATACCTCTGCCGATACCGCTTTCAAAATATGAAGCTGAACGTGAAAGATTGAATGTAACCATACACTGATACTGATTCCAGATGTTAACCATTCTGTCAACCTTGTCATCAGGAGTGCTTACATTGAAGATTCCGAGAAGCTTGTCCCAAGCTGCCTTAAGCTCTGCAAGACCAGCCGCAACCTTTTCAGGTGTGTTGTACTTTTCGATCATTGCATAAGCTTTTTCCTTGTTGATCGTCTGACCGTCAGCCTCAAACTTCTTGTCAGCCGGATTTTCAACATAGCCTAGAATGAATACGAGTGTCTTGCTTTCGCCCGGAGCGAGTGTAATTTCCTTATAGTGTGAAGCAATTGGCGACCAACCGTCAGCAAATGAGTTTGTTGCCTTGCCGTCAACAACTGCCTGAGGATCGCCGAAGCCGTTGTAAAGACCGATAAATGAATCTCTGTCTGTGTCATAACCGTCAATCTCATCGTTTACTGTATAGAAAGCATAATGATCACGTCTGTCTCTGTATTCTGTCTTGTGGTAAATTGTTGAACCTTCAACTTCTACACGTCCTGTTGAGAAGTTTCTCTGGAAGTTTGTGCAGTCATCCTGAGCGTCCCACAGACACCATTCTGCAAATGAGAAGAACTTGAATGTCTTTGCAGCAGAGCCGTTGTTTGTAAGAACAACCTGCTGAACCTCTCCGTCATAATTCTGCGGCACGAAGAAAGTAACCTCAGCTGTCAGGTCATTTTTTGAGCCCTTGATAATTGTATAACCCATACCATGGCGGCACTCATAGCTGTCAAGCTCTGTCTTTACAGGTGACCAACCAGGATTCCAGATCGTTCCGTTGTCGTTTATGTAGAAGTAGCGTCCGCCCATATCAATCGGAACATTGTTGTAGCGGTAACGTGTGATTCTTCTGAGTCTTGCGTCCTTATAGAAGCTGTAGCCGCCTGCTGTATTTGAGATCAGCGAGAAGAATTCCTGTGTTCCGAGGTAGTTTATCCAAGGATATGGTGTTTTAGGGGAAGTAATGACATATTCTTTGTTAGAGTCATCAAAAAATCCGAATTTCATAGATTTTCTCCTTTTGTAGTTTTAGAATTAAGGCAACACTGTTTATAATCATTACAATTATAGTTGTAAATGCCATTGATTGTGCTGTGCTGTTGTTTTCGCAAATGCAGCACTGCAATTACTAACATTATAACATAAAGAAAAAACATATTCAAGCGGTTTTATTCTTTTTTTTAGCTAAAGTTTTTTATTATTAAAATCGGTAATAAGAAATTTTTATTATATTTGCTTAAAAAGCTAAATTATCTCTGCCAAACAATGCAAAAGTTTCGCCAGCCTTTTCAAAGGCTGTAGGTTTCCAAAGGGCAAAGCCCTTGGTCGTCCTCCGCAGAGGACGAAATTCCTCGCCTTAGAAGCGCTCCGCAAGAGGTGAATTTTCAGCCAATGGCTGAAAAGAGGGGATGCCCTGCAAGAGAGGGCATCCCCTGAATAATTTTAAAATCAACCTTTATCTTTAAGTCATACTATTCCCTGAATTTCAGTATCAGTGAATCCCTATTCTGCTCTGTTTGAATTCATTTACTCTTATATTATATGCATCTACCATTTCTTTGTAAAACGGTATTCCTGACGTATCAATACCAGCCGTTTCAAATATTCTCTTCGTAAACAGCGGATTCAAAATAAGCATAGGTCCTAAAAGTGCCGTTCCAAAGAAATTGTTTTTAACGATTCCCTCACAGCTACTCTCAGGATTCATTGTAAGACCCTTAGTTACATTTACAAAAGTATCAAGTCCACTTCCCGGATAAACAGATGTAAACGTTGCCTTAAATCCCACAATCTCCAGGTCCTTCCACGTTCCCATAATAAGTCCGCTTTCACGATGAAGAAAATCCCTTGAAACTGTAAAATCCATCATGCCCATACAGGGAGTTGAAGCACCGTTTGTATCAGTTATTCTCTTTCCGAATATTTCATAAGAATTTCCCGTTGAAATAAAAACTGTTCCCTTGTCAATCAGCTCTTCTATTCTGTTTCTGTACGGTTCAAGGCGTTCCATAACCCTTATCTGATTATTTTCCGTCATAGGTCCTAAGTAGATAAGTTTAACTTCTTCATTTACAAATGCCGGAACATCATTAAGCGCCGTTTCGGCATAATTCTGTGTACACGCCTTTAAAAAACGTGCATTTCCCGTATCTCCGAAAAGATTGCAGATCTCCGGATATAAAATTTCTACATCTTTCATTGCTTTTCTCCGTTTCCAAGCTGTCTGAGCTGCGCTTTGATACTATTGAGGGATTCAACGTTAAACAGGTCATACATTACCATTATCTTATCGATATTTTCAGGCTTTAACAGCTTAACAGTATCCTTTTCGTCTGTGCAGGTAAATATTTTTTCCCTGTCAATTCCGGCAAGAAGCAGCCTTACTATATAATCAGACGCTCTTTTTCCGCCGACAATTATCTGCTCAACTCCATTGCCCTTTAAAAATTCAAAGTCAGTTTCATAGATCCACGCTATATTTTCAGAAGTTCTTTTTGAATCATAGAGATCCTCAAGTATCATAATAACCGCTTTTCTGCCCGGTTCACGTCTTATAAAATCGCACACTCCCGAACATGCAACCGGATTTTGCCCTTTCGCAAGAGAAACAATAACCTCTTTTCCGGCTGCCTCAAAGCTTTCGTACCTTGAACTTACAATATTCATTTTTTTAAGCGAATCTGCTATCTGTCTCTGTGAGCAGCCCAGCTCCCTACAAAAAGCAACAGCAGCCGTTACATTATAATAGTCAGTAATACGATTGTTAAGAAGCGGATATTTTTCTCTTTCGCCGTCATGAAGAATAAAAGCTTCGCCGTTTTCGGCAGATTTCATGTCATAATCTATATCAGGAGATGAAAATCCGCATTCCGGACACATTGCACGTCCTATATGATTATAGTGCCTGAATTCAAAATCCAGCCTTGCCCCGCATTTCGGACATCCTGAAATATCACAGATTATATTATCCTCGGTCAGTCTTTCACCCTCAAGCTTTGATATGCCGAAATAGGTTCTTTTGTTTTTTATGGCAAGCTGAGAGCTTATTAGATCATCGCCATTCAATATCAGCTTTGTTTTTTCCGGAATATTTTCATTCAGTATTCTGAAAATAAACTCCGGATGAGCATTTCTCTTCATGGAATCACGCTGAAGATTTGTACAGACAAGCCAGTCCGGACGCAGATAAGGCAGAAGTCTCGGAGCGCTTCTTTCATCCATTTCAAAAAGAGCTGTGTTCTTTTCAAATTTTCCGGACATAGTGCATTTGTCAAGCAATATCGAAGCAATTCCGGTATCAACGTTTCCGCCAAAGCTGTTATTTATATGGTCATAGCCGTTTGATGACAGAATTTCTCCGATAAGATTTGAAACTGTCGTTTTTCCGTTTGTTCCAGTTACAACTATAACAGTCTGCGGCATTTCAAAATATTTTATAAGCTCCGGAAAGAATATCAGGGCAATTTCTCCCGGAAGATTTGTTGCGTTTTTATGCATAAGCCGCATGAGCTTTATAATTATTTTTGCTCCGGCAACGGATAAGTAAAATCTGATGGGTTTTTTCATAATATTTATACGATCCTTAATAATAAAATTTTCTTATACAATCATATCATTACTTTTAAAAGATGTCAATATTATTGACGGGATTTGCCCGGACTATAACCTAAGATTATATTTTTCAGCTGGTATTGCCTTATACCTTATTAATGTGTTATAATTATTATAAAAAATTATTAAGAATCTGTTTTATACAAGATATATATTTGGGTTTCCGGTAATAATTCTGATTCCGGAAAAATGCAGATATTGTGCTTGTAAAGGCATATTCTCAAAGGAGAACAGGATTATGAAAAAGCTTCTTGAATCCGGAAAAATCGTAAATATTCATGGACTTAAAGGCGAGGTAAAGGTTATGCCATGGTGTGATTCTCCGGAATTTCTGTGCGAATGCGACATTCTGTACATCGGAAAGGATAAAAAGCCGTTTACTGTTGAATCTGCAAGATCACACAAGAATATGACTCTTATAAAGTTTGAAGGAATTGATACTCCGGAAGCTGCCAATGCACTCAGAAACAACATTGTATATATAGACCGCAACGAATTTGAACTTGAAGAGGGAACATATTTTATACAGGATATAATAGGTCTTTGTGTCAGGGATGCGGATACTGGAAAGGAATACGGAATTGTAAAGGATGTTTTGCAGACAGGCGCTAATGACGTCTACGAAATCAACAACGGTGAAAAAACGTACCTTATACCGGCTATTGAACAGGTCATCATAAAAACCGATATCGAAAATTCAGAAATGCTTATAAGACCGCTGGAGGGACTTTTTGATGAGGATTGATATTGCAACTCTCTTTCCGGAAATGGTTGACGGCATACTTTCAGAAAGCATCGTCGGACGTGCAAGAAAAAAGGGCGCAATAGAAATTTGCTGCCACCAGATAAGAGATTATACACTTGACAAACACAGGCGTGTTGACGATATACCATACGGCGGCGGAATGGGAATGGTTATGCAGGCAGATCCTATTTACAGATGCTATCAGGCTGTATGTGAACAAATAAATGCAAAACCGCATACTATATATATGACGCCAAAGGGGGCTGTGTTTACGCAGTCAAAAGCGTCAGAGCTTTCAAAGCTTGAAAATATACTTATACTATGTGGTCATTACGAAGGAGTCGACCAGCGGGTTCTTGACAGAATCGTTGATGAGGAAATCTCAATTGGCGACTATGTTCTGACCGGAGGAGAGCTTCCTGCCGCAGTTTTGACTGACGCAGTTGCAAGAATGTGTGAAGGAGTTCTTTCAAGTCCTGAATGCTATGAGGATGAAAGTCACTTTTCCGGACTCCTGGAATATCCTCAGTATACACGTCCGGAGGTCTGGGACGGAGAAGCTGTTCCCCCTGTCCTGCTTACGGGACATCACAAAAATATTGCGGATTGGCGTCATCAGAAAAGCCTTGAAATTACCAAAGAAAAACGTCCGGATATGTATGAAGTATACATTTCACAAAAAAATAATAAGGTTTAAACAGGGGATTTTAATTTCACTGTTGAATGTGCATATAAAGTGTTGTTGAAAGTTGTATGCAGTGAATAATTCTAATTAACACCATAATTGCTTCGTTATATTAAACAAAGATGAACCTTTATGAATTCTTAACATTAATCAAAGCGTAGAATTTCTGGCAAAAAGTCATATTTAGTGTGTTTTTTACGTTGACTGTGAGAAAAATAGCTTGTATAATTGTAAACAGCAAAAGAAAAAAAGTCATTGATTAATGAAATGCAATTTTTTGATTATTGCAAAGATAGGAGAGTTTTTTATGTTTGTAAAAGATGTTATGGTTCAGAATCAGGTTGGTCTCCATGCAAGACCTGCTACATTTTTTATCCAGAAAGCAAATGAGTATAAATCATCAATTTGGATTGAAAAGGAAGAACGCAGAGTTAACGCCAAGAGTCTTCTCGGTATCCTCTCACTGGGAATCGTAGGCGGAACATCAATCAGAATCATTGCAGACGGCACTGACGAACAGCAGGCAGTTGAAGCGCTTGTTGAACTCGTTGAGAGCGGTTTCAGCAACTAATTCAATGAAATCAGACAAGGGGCGTTACTGCAAGGTAACGCCCCTTGTTTTTTATCCGGTAAGTCCGGATTCATACATGTTTTCTGCAAATATTCCATAGCCCCTCTGCGGATCGCTGACAAATACATGGGTAACTGCACCTACAAGCTTTCCGTTTTGTATTATGGGGCTTCCGCTCATTCCCTGGACTATTCCTCCGGTTTTTTCAAGAAGCCGGCTGTCTGTCACTTTAATAGTCATATTTTTGGTGTCATTGCTTTTGCAGTCTATCTTTTCTATTTCTATTTCATATTCATGCGGGCCGCTTTCATCTATTGTAGTGTAAATTGACGCTTTTCCCGTCTTTACCTCCTGACGAAGCGCCATCGGAATTCCCTCCGACTGTGGGACACCGGAAAAAAGCTCCCCGAAAACGCCGTATTTATTGTTTGTCCGGATAACTCCCGATGTACGGCGTGAAATAAAGCTTCCTTTAAGCTCGCCGGGTTCTCCGGATTTTCCCTTTATAACTCCGGTAATTTCAACCTGTGCCGCCTCACCTGAGGAAATCGGAACTATTTCTCCTGTGTCGCTGTCACAGACAGGATGTCCCAGGCCGGCAAAACGGTCTGTTTCCGGCTCATAAAAGGTTACTGTTCCGATTCCGGCTGTTGAGTCACGAACCCATACACCAGCCTTATAGCAGCACTCTGAAACAGAATAAACCGGCGTTATCATGGAAACCTTTTCTTTTCCGTTATCTGTATAGACAATTTCAAGAGGTTTGCCTTCCGATCGGGAAACTATTCTTGTTATGTCACTGTTTGAAGAAAGCTTCTGACCGTCAATCGAAAGTATTACGTCCCCTTCTTCTATACCACATTCTGATGCAGGACACTCCATTCCGCTTCCGGTTTTTATTTCGCCCATGCCTACTACCATAACTCCTTCCATCAGAAGCTTTATTCCAAACGGATTTCCTCCCGGAACAAGCACCGGAGTTTCAACAGTATGCAGCTCGACATCCTTTATCGGAACGACTCCGAAAAGCTTTAGTGTCGCAGTTTCAACAGAAGGTGAGATCTCTCCTGCAAATGACGCAACAGCACCATCCTTTTGAGCACTTATGGAAAACCTTGTCGAAAGGGAAAGTCCTGTTTCTTTTGAAACATAAAAGCTGTCTGGAAGATTTACTGAATAATATCCCGCTATCATGCAGATATTAATAACAAAAATGGTCAGCACTGCGAATGTTGGTTTAAATATCTTTTTCATTTTTATTCCTTTCCAAGAGAATAATTGCTTAAGGTAAAACCGTACAAAGCTTGTGTGGTGTTGCCTTAACTGACATAAAAGTGATCATTTGCAATAGCGTGGAATATATGACACTCAGATGTCTGCAATAATACTATTGACTCAAAGAAAGAATTTTATTAAAGGAATTATGCTGATGTTTATTTGCTAAATTTTCAGAAAACGTCCTTATAAAATTTTGCCGGACAATATATATTGCTTTTTTACCAAAAAGCTTACAGCCTATGATGAATTTATAAAATAAAGGAAGCTGTGACGAGTTCTTAATAATTTTTTAACATCTTTTCAACAATTTCCACTGTAAAGTGTTAAAAACATTTCTTTATTGCTATTGCTTCATTCAATTTTATGTGATAATATAAAATTGTAGAAAAAATCAGGAGGTAGAACAAAATGATAAACAAAATTAAAGTGTTGATCGGAGATGACAGCGTGGAATACGGCATCGCCTGTGCCAGTACCCTGAGAGGACTGGGCATGTATGCCATAACAAGACCAAAGGACGGAAAGGTATTGTTTGACACGATAAAAAATGACATGCCTGACGTTGTGGTTGTTGACTCTGCGCTCCCTAACATGGACGCTCTGGAGCTTATGAAAAGAGTTCATGAGCTTGGCGGAAAAAGTCCTGAATTTATTGTGACTTCTCCCTGCGACAATCCGCACATGCAGAGAAGTATTCTTGAAAACGGCGCCGCTTACTTCATTCTCAAGCCTTTTGAAATAAGCATGCTGTGCGAGAGAATTATTGATCTTGCCAGAAGCGGCGGCATCAGACAGTTTCCGGACGAAAAGCAGGATATGGAAATAGTCGTTACGGATATCATACATCAGCTCGGAGTTCCTGCACACATAAAAGGCTATCATTATCTGAGAGAAGCTATTCTCTCATCACTTGATAGAAACGAGCTTCTTGAAAGTGTTACAAAACTCCTTTACCCGACGGTCGCAAAGAAATTTGACACAACCTCTTCAAGAGTTGAAAGAGCGATAAGACACGCCATTGAAATTGCATGGGACAGAGGAAATCTCGACACACTCAATGCATTTTTCGGATACACTGTAAACACCTGCAAGGGCAAGCCGACAAACTCCGAATTTATTGCGCTCATAACTGACAAAATAAGACTGAAATACAAGCCTGCCGCACTGAAAAGAGCCTGAAAAGAAAATACTCCGCTTGTAATATCTGAAAAACTGTGATAATATAGTATTAAGACAGTACCGCAATTTACAGCGGCTTCATGTCTTATACCAATCTGAAAGGAAATGATACCTATGGCATTTGTTAAAAAAAATATTTTCAGCGAAAGCTTCAATCCTTTTACCCTTATCGGTAAGGAATGGTTTTTATTAACAAGCGGAGATACAGCAAACTACAACACAATGACGGCTTCCTGGGGACAGCTTGGATTTCTCTGGAACAAGCCAGTTTTTACAACGGTTGTCAGAACTTCAAGAAAAACCTTTGAGCTGATGGAAAAAAATGATCTGTTTACGATATCGTTTTTCGATGAAAAATACAGAAGCGCTCTGAATTTCTGCGGTTCACATTCCGGAAGGGACTGCGACAAGGCAAAAGAAACCGGTCTTGTTCCTGTTGAGCTTGAAGGAAGTACAGCATTTGAACAGGCAAAAATGGTATTTGTATGCCGTAAGATATATGAGAAGGATATGTGTGAAGAGGACTTTACTGACAAAAGTCTTTTAAAATTTTATGATAAAGATCCTTTCCATAAAAACTTTACAGGCGAAATAATTGCCTGCTATAAGGCTGAATAACCTTGAAATAAATTTTATCTGTAAACCGGTGGTGCACCATAAGGCTGCGCTGCCGGTTTTTGTGTGTATTTTGTGTATGTTATATATATTTTATTTGCTTGTTGACAGCATGATGAATTAAATGTATAATATAATATGACTATAATTAAAGGAGATGAAACTCATTGATTCAGATATTGGTATTCGCCTTATGTACTGCTATTTTTCTTTACATTACTGTATTCTGTTTTCTTTCTGTTTCTAAAAATAATTTTAATTTCTTTGAAAAATTCCAGAATAAACTCAAAATCTCATCATTTGCAGCAGAAGCGGTGCTTATTATTATATCAGTTCTGGATCTGACAGAAATAATTGATACAGGCGGCTACAAAAATCTCTCTGTCTGGTGTGCTGTATTTTGTGCAGTCGGTCTGATCCTGTCCGCTGCTTACAAAAAGATGCCCGAAAAATTCTGCACATTTCTGCGCTTTTTCACTCGTTCAGTATTAGTATGTACAGCCGCAGAGCTTTTTATTTTTAACTGTAATTCTGCTCATCTGTTCGGAAAAGATTACAATATTATGGTTCTTGAAACGCAAAAAGCATCTGGAAATTTCCAGACAGTTGGTGACGGAGCTATGCTTGACTACGGCTCATATCTGGAATTCAAGGGTATAAACATGCCAGTCGGAACAATAACCTTTAAAACTGCAGACAACATAAAAGGTATCAAAAAAATCAGTATTGACATGTCGGACGACACCAATAATGATTATCGCTACGGCATAGCAAATGCACAGATTATAGCCTCCGATGAGAGAAGCTATACTGTTCCATGCAATTTTTCCGGAAATGTTCACGATCTGAGATTTTCTCCGTCAGACGAAAACAGCGGTGTTGTTATAAAGGAAATTACGCTCAACATTCCTATATTTCTTAAATTTTCATTTTTAAGATTCTTCATAATGCTTTCTGCATTACTTGCTGTTTATCTGCTGACAATTTCTCCTCTGTTCAAAAAATCTTTGTCACAGAACAAACTTGCTTCAAGAATCGGCGCATATTCTATGACTGCTGTTTTTATTCTCGCAGCACTTCTTCTCACAAATGCTTACAGATATTCTGATCCTAACCACAGCCTGAAAAGAGATTTTCAGATGAACGAGGGAAACCAGATGACTCAGGAAATAGTTGATGCATTTGAAGCCGGTCAGGTTTCTCTGCTGCGTCAGGCGGAAGATGATTTGTTAAGTCTTGAAAATCCTTACGACTGGAGTCAGAGAAATGCGGCAGGCGTGAGTTACGCCTGGGATCATCTGCTGTATGAGGGAAAATACTATTCATACTACGGAATTGCTCCGGTTGTTGCTCTTTTCCTGCCTTACCATATGGCAACGGATCATTATTTCCCGTCAGTGTGGGCAGTCTGGCTGTTCGGCACTCTGGGAATATTCTTCCTTTCAAAATTCTACATGGCATTTATGTTCAGATTCTTTCCGAAAATCCGCTCATCGCTTATTCTTGCCGGTCTTTTTATAATGCAACTCTCAACCGGAATATGGTTCTGTTTCAGCAATCCTAATTTCTATGAAATTGCGCAGACCTCCGGATTTGCCTGTGTTACAGCCGGAGCATTCTTTCTGATAAGCTCCAATATTATTGGTGAAGGAAAGATAAAAAACTGGAGGATCGCACTTTCGACCGTATTTTTAAGTCTTGGCGTTCTCTGCCGTCCTACACTTGCAATATACTGTATTGCGGCGCTCATTTTCATCTTTGCTGGCTTTAAAAAGAAAAAATCAGCTTACAGCAACGGCATTTCAAAGGTAAAGCATTATCTGCCGTATTTTCTCTGTGCCATTGTTCCGTTTGTTGTAATAGGCGGAGCGCAGATGATTTACAATTACGCAAGATTCGGTTCTATATTTGATTTCGGAATACAGTATTCACTTACCATAAACGACTTTACAAGCGCAGAATATCACACTCATTTTGTACTTATCGGATTTTTCAATTATCTGCTTGCTTTTCCGACATTCTCTCAGACATTCCCGTTCTTCACCTGTTCGGAAGTACCAACGTTCAATCCTCAGGGATACTACTTCGTTGCAACGGCTTCTGCGCTCGGACTTCTCTGGAGAGCGCTTCCGGTATTCTCATACGGCTGGGGAATAAAAGCATACAGATGGTCGCATAATAAAGACAAAAAACTTTACTCAGTATTGCTTGCATCCGTCTGCCTTGCTGCACCAGCTGTAATAATAGCTTCCATCTGGGAAAGCGGTTACGGCACAAGGTACAGCGTTGACTTTGCATGGCAGATCCTTATAGGCGCTCTGGTGATCGCATTTATAATATTCAGCAGATGCAGTCAGAATATTCAGAAGCATCTTTGCAGAGCTACGACAGTTTCTGCCGGAGTTTCACTTATACTCAATTTCGGTCAGGTCTATAACTGGATCTTAAACGGAACGTTATCTGATGAATGGAGAGAAGCTACTGTTTCTTTCGGACGTCTTGCTGAGTTCTGGAGATAAGGAGCTTTAATTGAAATATAAAAGTTTCTCAAAATCACTGATCTGCTTCATCTGTTCTGCTGTATGCGCTTTTTCAAGTGCCTTATGCGTCAGCGCAGAGGATGAAGTAACTCATATAACCATACTTGGCGACAGCATTTCATACGGCTATGGTCTTGATGAAAATGACAAAAACTACGGCGGCTGGCTTGAGGAATATTATGATGCTCAGGTTGACAACTTTGCCGTAAACGGCATGACAACTCAGGAGCTTATGGACATTATTGACAACGATAGTAACGTCTCACAGTCAGTTGAGGAATCCGATCTTGTGTGCGTTTCAATCGGAGGAAATGACGTCCTCGGAATTTTCTATGACGGTCTTATGGATATTGCAGACGGTATATCAATGCCGCAGGGAAGCGCAGGTTCATTCAATATTTCTCCCGAAGCAATCCAAAACATCATAATCAAATTTTCGTCAGCTCTTGCGCCGGCATCCTCTGAAGCAGGAGAAAATATAAAAGCTATTTCCCAGAAGCTTTCAGAAATAAATCCGGACGCAAAACTGGTTTTTCAGACGATCTATAATCCATTTGAAACGGATGACGAATCAATGAAGGCTGTATATTCTCCGCTTCACACATTTACCGGAATTTATCTGGCGGTTATAAACAATGCAATAAAAAAATGCGATAATATAATAACCGCAGATATACACGATAAATTTTCAGGAAGCTGCGTCAGCCTGACAAATATAAAATCTCTCGATATCCACCCGAATAAGTTTGGTCATCTTCTCATTGCAGAGGAAATAATTCAGGATTTAGCCCTGCCTGGAAATGCTGATGAGCTTATAAGCAGGCTTGACGAATGGGCGCCGGAAGCTCTGAACATAATTCCGAAGGATATCAGAAATGAATTTCATATGCTTGCAGACGGAAAATTCAGGACAGAGGAAAGTATAAGCGAACAGCTTCCTTCAGAAACGGAAAATAATACTGAACCTGAAAAGACTCAGAAAAAAACAGAAGTTGCCGCCGACAAGCATTCTGACAATATAAAGAAATCGGATAATAGAAACTCTGTAATAATTTCTGCTGCATTGATCGTGCTGACACTGATAATATTTACAGCTGTTCCGATTATCATATATAAAGCAGTCAGGAAAAAACAAAACTGATAGGAGCAAATTATGACACTATTTTTGGTAATACCATGCTATAATGAACAGGAGGTTCTTCATGAAACCTCCAGACAGCTTAAAGAAAAAATGAATTCTCTTATTTCAGCCGGAAAGATAAGCAACGAGAGCCGTATTGTCTTTGTGGACGACGGCTCAAAGGACAAAACATGGTCAATAATTTCCGAGCTTCACGACAGTGATAAAATATTCAGGGGAATAAAGCTTTCACGAAACAAGGGGCATCAGAACGCTCTTCTTGCCGGTCTTATGACTGTCAAAAATGAATGTGACGCTGCAATTTCCCTTGACGCTGATCTTCAGGATGATATCAACGCCATTGACGCTATGGTAGATAAATTCGTAAACGGCGGATGCGACATTGTTTACGGAGTCAGAAGCGCAAGAAAGACTGATACATTCTTTAAAAAATTCACAGCTGAGTCATTCTATAAGCTCATGGCTAAAATGGGCGTTGAGGTTACATACAATCATGCGGATTACCGTCTTATGAGCAGACGTGCTCTTGATGGACTGGAGCAGTTCGGAGAGGTAAATCTCTTTTTAAGAGGTATTGTTCCTATGATCGGGTATAAATCCGACGTAGTATATTATGAGCGCCATGAGAGAATGGCAGGCGAATCAAAATATCCGCTGAAAAAAATGATTTCATTTGCCATGGAGGGAATAACCTCCCTTTCTGTCAAACCTATAAGAATGATAACAGCGCTCGGCGTTGGAATTTTTACAATAAGCATTATTATGCTCATATACTTCCTGATACGTCATTTCATGGATGAAACGGTTGAAGGCTGGACATCAATAGTTGTTTCAGTCTGGGCAATCGGCGGACTCCAGCTTCTTGCGATAGGTATCATAGGAGAGTATATCGGCAAAATATATCTTGAAACAAAACACCGTCCGAAATTTATAGTGGACAAATATCTGAACGACTAAAGGAGTTAAACTAAATGAAGAAATTTAACAAGATTTTCTCCGCAGTTCTTTGCGCTGCTTTAGCAGCAGGAGCTTTAAGCGGCTGCGGAAATGTTAACAAGGACAAGTATGTTGCAAAAAAAAGAAGCGAGTCTGAAAGCAGTCAGGCAGCCGAAGCCGGAAACGACAGCTCACAGGTTGACGCTGAAAGCTCTCAGGAGGAAATTATTACGTCAGAGGGTTCATGGAATTCAATGAAATTTACTCTTGACGGCGAGGAACTTGTGCTTGACAGACTTGATTACTCTGTCCTTACAAACAGCGGCTGGAACTTTGACCCGTCAATATACGGACTGAGCGATCTGTCAGCAAACAAAGGTGAATACTACCAGAGAAGCATATTCCTCAACAATGATAAATATGACGAAGCAACATGTGCTGTAGGTCTTACAAATTTCAATGATGAACCATGCGGAATTGATGAAATGCAGATATGGTCAATCGAATTTATCGCAAAAGACAAGACAAGCTATCCGGAAGTAACACTCGACGGCGGAATTACATGGGGTTCTGACTCTGCCGCAGTTGAAGCCGCATACGGAACGCCTTCAAAGAGCACAAGAAATGACGCTGAGGGTTATACGGAGTTGATTTATACTGACAATGCAGCAAATTCCGTTACTCTTTATGTTTATGATGACGGCGGAGTTCAGAGAATGATAGTTGAATCATCAGACTGATATTTTAAGGGACGCTTTAAAAACAAGGCGTCCTCTTATATATCCATGCAAATCACAAAAGGCTGATTTATTGACATATTTGCCTTAATGAGTTATCATGTTTATACAATGCAACACTTCACAAGGAATATCTGACATCTTTGTACGGTATTGCAGGAAAGGAAAAAATAAATTGCTGAAAAAAATTATTTCTCTTTCTGCCTGTGCTGCAATTGCTTTATCTTGTTTCTGCGGCTGCGGAAAAAAGGACAGCAGCAGCGAAGAATCCCAGGAATTTTACTACGGACAGGCATACAAGGAGGTTGACGGAAAGGACATATATCTGATTTATGACGGCAGATTCATTGAAGATTCTGAAATGGATGCGCTGTCTGATTATTATAATTCGATCCAGAAAAAAGATACTGAACTTTTCAAATCAACTCAACCGGAGCAGTATATTAAATTTATAGAATCCAACCAGTCATCGGATATTTCTACATTCCTAAACGATCAATACAGCCAGCTTGAATCAGAGCTTGGGGAAGGATTTGATTTTTCACAGATAGAAGTCACTGACTGCGGTGACAGCAAGGATGATGCCGGACTGAACGACATAAAGGATCTTCTTGACGGCATATATAAGGATGCCGGAATGGAAAAAAGCTTTTCGGACACAATAAAATCCTCTAAATATGTGACATTTGATATTTCTGCCACTACAAGTGACGGAGAAACCCTTAACCTGACAGATGAAACTAAATACATATTCAACTGCGACGATGGAATTTATATTTTCTGACGGAGGAATTTTACTATGAAAGACAACCAGATAATAAAGGACGTTTCAGCTCTTCTTAGAAAAAGCTGTGATAAAATTAAGAAAATTTTTCTTATAAGCTTTAAGGTTGACAATGATTCTGAGTTAAAAAGCTTCAAGCTTGCACTAATACTTGATAACAGCGCCGGAAATCTTCCGGAACTTGAATGTCAGCTGTATCTTGAGGTTGACTGTGAGCTTCCGTTTGACCTTGTTATCTATCATGAATCTGAATTTGACAGATTAAAGGACGAAATCGGAACATTTGCCTGGAAAATAAATAATTCGGGAGCAGAAATCTATGGGTAGAGGATATCGTGACAACGACAGCAGAAGATATTTTGACTGGCTCTATTATGCAAATCTTGATCTTCTTGCAGCAAAAAATTTACAGGGTGATGAACGCTGCTATAATGGCGCAGCTTTCCACTGCCAACAATGCATTGAAAAAGCCCTGAAAGGTTATCTCCTTTTTAAAAAGCATCATCTTTATGACGGTCACAACCTTACATGGCTTTGTAAACAGGCGGCACAGATCGACTATCACTTTTCAAAATGGCTTGAAAAAAGCACACTGCTCAACCATTACTACATTGAGACAAGATACCCTGCCGATATTCCGTTTGATATAGACACTGATACGGTAATGGAGCTTATTCACTCTGCCTCCGAAATGCTCAGCTTTATAACTGAAATAATACATTTTGATTTCAGAAGCTATCATAAGACAAAATAAAGGAGATTTTATGCCGAGATTTTTTCTTGAAAATATAAATAAAAATGCTCCATGCATAACAGGAACCGACGCAAGACATATAGGTTTTTCTCTGAGAATGAAGCCGGGAGAAATAATTACAGTCTGCGCAGAAGGAACAGACCACACCTGCAAAATAACAAAAATTACGGAGGATACAGTCTTTCTCGAAATTCTTGAAAGCAGACTGTGCGCTGCCGAGCCTTCAATAGAACTGAAACTTTATCAGGCAATACCTAAACTTGACAAACTCGAAACCATAATACAAAAGTCAGTCGAGCTTGGAGCATCTGAAATACTTCCGGTTCTGACCAGACGCTGCATTTCAAGACCTTCCCAGAAAGACTTTGAAAAAAAACTCCAGAGGCTCAATAAGATTGCACTTGAAGCGGCAAAACAATCGGGGAGAGGAATTATTCCCAAAGTCATGCCTATGATTGATTTCAAAACTGCTGTTTTGCAAATGTCGGAATCTGACTGTGCTGTAATGCTTTATGAAGAGGGAGGAAAAAGATTTTCTGAGCTTGAAATTGACGGCAAAAGGAGCTATTCCATGCTTATCGGAAGCGAAGGCGGTTTTGATCCGCAGGAGGCACAGCTTGCAGCAGAAGCCGGAATAACTCCTATATGGCTGGGAGAACGCATACTTCGCTGTGAAACTGCACCGCTTACTGCAATATCCATTTTGATGTATATTACAAAAAATCTATAAAAATGTTGAATTATGTTTTCGTTTGTGATATAATAATAAAAAACCCTCTTTAAAGAGGAATTCAGCGGTCCGCAAACCGCAGCAAAAATATTTTTGCGGAGAAATGAGGAATATTATGAATAAAGGATTACTTTTTGGAATTATTGCTGCCGGAGCAGCTGTTGCTGCAACAGTTATTTATAAAAAAGTAAAGAATTTTGAGTGTGAATGCGAGTGCGAGGACGATATTGATGACGAGTACGGCGACTGCTGCTGTGACTGTAATGAGGACTGCTGTGCAGACGATGCATGCGATACTCCTGATGAAATTCCTGCCGACAAGGCTGAGGATGCCGGTATTGTTGCTGATGACGTAAACGATGCTCCTCCTGCTGCTGACGCCTGCGCTTGCGGCTGTGAAGATGACAGCGAAGAAAAAGCTGATGACGAAAAGGAAATCTGATTTTTCTTGAGGCAATACCGCACAAAGATTGTGCGGTAGATGCGCCAACAAATTTTTCGGCAGATTGCATAGAAACGACGCAGGAATACTGGTGTATTCAAGGAGTTTCTGTGTAATATGACGAAAAATTAGTCAGCAAATGCTGTGCAAAGCCGTCAGGCGTACTTTGTGCGGTGTTGCCTTAATAATAAAAAGCAATATCCGTTTTATTCGGGTATTGCTTTTTCATTAACTGCGAAATTTTTGCATTTAAAAGTGTTTTTAGTAATGAAAACTACTTGCAGTTTCCATTATTTTATGATATAATTAAGCTGTAAAAACTTATTGACGTTATGGAGGCTATACAATGAAGGATATAAAAATTTCAGATTCTGTTATTTATATAGGAGCTGATGACAAGGAAATTGATCTTTTTGAAAGTCAGTACGAAGTACCAAACGGAGTTTCATACAATTCCTATGTCATTCTTGATGAAAAGATTGCGGTCATGGACACTGCTGACATGAGAGTTTCTGACGAATGGTTCAAAAATCTTGACGCTGCCCTGAATGGCAGAACTCCTGATTACCTGGTTATATCCCATCTTGAACCGGATCATGCCGGAAATATTACGCTTGCAGTCGAAAAATACCCTGAAATGAAGCTTGTTCTCAATGCAAAGTCTGCGGCAATGATAGGTCAGTTTTTTGACATTGACACTGCTGAAAAAGCAATTATCGTTAAAGAAGGCGATGAACTTTCACTCGGTAGCCATGTTCTGACTTTTATTATGGCTCCTATGGTTCATTGGCCGGAGGTTATGCTTGAATACGAAAAAACGGAAAAAATACTTTTCTCTGCCGATGCATTCGGAAAATTTGGTGCGCTTGACACTGACGAAGACTGGACATGCGAAGCAAGAAGATATTATTTCAATATTGTCGGAAAATACGGCGCACAGGTTCAGGCTCTGCTTAAAAAGGCCGCAGGACTTGATATAAGCATGATATGCCCTCTGCATGGCCCGATCCTGAAAGAAAATCTCAGCTTTTACATTGACAAATACAACATTTGGAGCAGCTATGAGCCTGAGGACAGGGGAGTTCTCATAGCTTATGCTTCAATTCATGGCAATACGGCGAAAGCTGCAATAAAAATGAAAGAAATTCTTGAAAGCAAGGGCGCTCCAAAGGTTGCAATTACTGACCTTTCAAGAGATGATATGGCAGAAGCTGTTGAGGATGCATTCAGATATGATTCTATGATACTTGCCGCTGCAAGTTATGATGCTGGTGTTTTCCCCTGCATGGAGGATTTCCTGCACCATCTGAAAGCTAAAAATTACCAGAAAAGAACTGTCGGAATGATTGAAAACGGTTCATGGGCACCGACTGCTGCAAGAGCAATGAAGGGTATTCTTGAGGGTATGAAAAATATCACCATTGTCGAACCGGTTGTAACAATTAAATCAACCATGAAGGACAGTGACATTCCAAAAATGGAAGAACTCGCAGATGCCATTTTAAAATAACAAATAAAATATATTTATCTAATGATGAAATAAAAGTTGCGCCAGTCTTTTTTCAGACTGACGCAATTTTTTTAGAACCCGTCTTCACAAGATATGTGTGCGGATTTCCAAGCACAATTTTTACGCAAACAAGGCAAAAATGCGCAGGCATACTTGTGTATGGCAAGATTTTTTAACGCAGTATGCCAAAAAATTTGCTGGAAAGACGTGCGTATACGCTTGTGAAGACAGGTTCTTATTTATTCTTCATTATTTTCATCATCGGGAGATTCATCAGCTGCATTAATGCTTTCTTCCTTTTCTGCACTGGCATTTTCCAGGTCCTCCGCAAGCTCGGCTTCTGTCGGCTGTTCAACAGCTTCTACCTCTGCTTCCTCGTCATGCTCTGCCCTTGTAAATGAAACAACCTTGCTTTCGCCCGTAACCTTCATTACTCTGACGCCTGTTGCATATCTTCCCATTACTCTTACATCAGCACAGCGAATTCTTATTATAATTCCATCACTTGAAATCAGGATAATATCATCTGTTTCGTCAACAACCTTGATGCCGCAGATATATCCTTTTTCATTTCCGACCTTATAGTTTTTGAGTCCGTATCCGCCTCTGTTCTGAACCTTATATGCGCTTAAGTCGGTTCTCTTTCCATATCCCTTATCTGATACTGTAAGAAGCGTTGCGCCTTCTCTGACTCTCGCCATGGACACAACATAGTCGCCGTCCCTAAGCTTTATGGCTCTGACGCCGTGCGCTGAACGTGACATAGCCCTGATACCGCTTTCCTCAAGACGTATTACCATTCCATCATGCGTTGCAACGAAAAGCTGTGCGCTTCCGTCGGTCATTCTCACGCCGGCAATCTCATCGCCCTCGTCAAGACCTATCGCAATAAGTCCATTCTTTCGTACATTTTTATATGCGGAAAGTGCGGTTTTCTTTATCTTGCCGTTCTTTGTTACCATAATAACATATTTACTCTCGTCAAAATCGGAGGTCTTTATCATGGCGGCAATCTTTTCATTTTCGCCAAGCGGCAGAAGATTTACGGCGTTGATTCCCCTTGAAGCCTTTGAACCCTCTGGAACTTCATAACATTTAAGCTTATACATAATACCCTTATTTGTTATAAACAGGATGTTGTCATGTGAGGAAGCTATAAACATTTCGCTTACAAAATCTTCATCACGCTGCTTCATTCCGGAAACGCCTCGTCCGCCTCTTCGCTGGGTTTTATATACATCAACTGGCATTCTTTTGATATATCCAATGTCAGTATATGTTACAACACATTCCTCATCAGGGATAAGGTCTTCTATGTCAACCTCTCCACTGACAGATTCAATCATGGTTCTTCTATCATCATTATACTTTTTTCTGATTTCAGCAAGCTCATCCCTTATAATAGCATGAATCTTGTTTTCATCAGCAAGAATAGCCTGAAGCTCCTCGATCTTTTTGTGAAGCTCATCCAATTCATCAAGTATTTTCTGCCTTTCCAGACCTGTAAGCTTACCAAGTGTCATCTGAACAATAGCTTCAGACTGTACCTCTGTAAGACCGAATCTTTCCTGAAGTCTTTGCTTTGAATGAGGGATACTCTCAGAAGTCTTACATATCTCAACTACCTCATCAATATTATCCGTTGCAATAACCAGTCCTTCCAGGATATGCGCTCTCGCCTTTGCCTTTTTCAGATCATATTCTGTTCTGCGGCGTATAACCTCAACCTGGAATTTCACATACTGCTCCAGCGTCTGCTTTAAAGTCAGAACCTTCGGTTCTCCGTCAACAAGCGCCAGCATTATAACACCAACTGTATCCTGAAGCTGGGTATATGAGAACAGTTTATTCAAAACGATCTGGGGAATTGCATCTTTTTTCAGTTCCACAACGATTCTCATACCATCCCTGCCGGATTCATCACGAATAAAATGTATGCCGTCTATTCTCTTGTCCTTGACGAGGTTTGCCATACTTTCTACAAGTCTTGCTTTATTCACCATATAAGGAATTTCAGTAATAATAATACACTGTCTGCCCTTTATTTCCTCAATGGAGGTTTTAGCTCTGAGGGTTATTTTTCCACGACCGGTTCCGTATGCAGCTCTTATACCTGAACGACCCATAATAATTCCGCCTGTTGGGAAGTCAGGACCTTTTATGCACTCCATTATTTCATCAAGGGTACAGTCCGGATTTTCCATAAGAAGGTCTATTGCGTCAATTACCTCTCCCAGATTATGAGGAGGAATATTTGTAGCCATACCAACTGCAATACCCGTTGAACCATTTACAAGCAGATTAGGAAAACGGCTTGGCAAAACAACAGGTTCCTTGAGTTTGTCATCATAGTTTGTAGTATACGGAATAGTATCCTTGCCGATATCTGTAAGCATTTCGCCTGCAATTTTGGACATTCTCGCTTCAGTATAACGGTAAGCAGCCGGAGGGTCGCCATCGACAGAACCAAAGTTTCCATGACCATCAATCAGGGGATAGCGCAGAGAAAATTTCTGTGCAAGACGAACCAGCGCATCATAGACAGAAGCGTCGCCATGCGGATGATATTTACCCAGAACCTCTCCGACTGTATAGGCGCATTTTCTGTACGGCTTGTCATAGGTATTGCTCGACTCGTTCATTGTGTAGATTATTCGCCTGTGAACCGGCTTCATTCCGTCCCTTACATCAGGCAAAGCTCTTGCAACGATAACCGACATTGAATATTCAAGAAACGATTTTCGCATTTCCTTATCAATATCGACATTGCGTACCTTTGAATTGTCATTATACATTTTCTTACTTCCTTTTTTAGCTGTCATCAGGATTTCTGCCGTCACAGCCTGATATTACTTCTCATATTTTCTGTAATTCTTTTCGAGCTGCTTCTGAAAGTGAAGCTGCATGAGCGTTACTTCCTCTTCTGAAAAATCCTTTTTCGGGATAACATAAAACATTGCCCTTTTCAGATAAACCATAATAAAGTCAGGCTTATCCATAACAAAAACATCTTTTGTAAGATATATCTCTGAATCAGCGATCTGTTCCGGTGCAGGCTTATCCTCAAAAACCGCTTCATATTCTTCCTTAGGCTTCGGC
>CAKSJL010000014.1 GCA_934463345.1 uncultured Oscillospiraceae bacterium
AGTATGCCTGCACATTTTCGCCTTGTCTGCGTAAAAATTGTGCTTGGAAATCCGCACACATATCTTGTGAAGACGGGTTTTTAATTATTATTTTGGGACTGCTGATAATCTGCTTTTGTGGGTATTTGTACTATTTTTTTAAGTCATACTTTGACTTATTCGCCGTTTATAAGTTTAAGAGGATCTGTAAAAGAACCGTTTTTAACCGCTTCAAAGTGAAGATGCGACTTTTCGGAGGTTTCAATATCCGCTGTTTCACCAACAGCTCCTATTTCCTCACCGCTGCCTACCTCCTGACCAACCTGGACAGTAACTCCTTCATTGAGATTGCTGTATCTTGTAATCGTTCCGTTTCCATGGTCGATTGTTACAGTTATTCCCCATAGAGGATCGTTGTCAACTGCGCTTACAGTTCCTGAACCTGCCGAAACGACTGCGTCCCCCAGCGAGGCTGAAATATCAATTCCGTTGTGCGTCTGCCATGCGCCTGTAGTCTTTGATTTTACAAGCTCACCGTTACTGAATTCGTTGAGTATTTCCCCTTCAATCGGCATAGAGAGCCTTTTCTCCTCCGGCTTTACAGTATCTTCGGCTTCTTCAGTTACGCTGCTTTCCTCCGGTGTTTCTTCGCTGTCTGATTCACATACGCTTTCGGCTTCTGTGGCTGCCTGTGTATAGTGCGGCAGTGTGATCTTAGGTATATCGGTTTCAATTTCCGCCGCTTCTCTTTCGCTTTCTGCTGTGCTGAAGGATGATTTAAGCTCACCGGTAATGTTTCCGGTTGTCTGGGTATATGCAAAATAACAAGCTGCACCCACCATTGCAACACTTATCGCCAGTGCAACATAAAAGCCTTTTCCGTTCAGTATTGATTTTGAATTTCTGTTCACGTTTAACACCTCCGGAATTAGTTTGAACGGATAATATTCTTTTATGCATTGAAATTCCTTTTTTGTAAAGAATTTTTCTGAAAATAAGTGTGGACAAATAGCATATTATATGCTATTTGTCCACACCGTAAGGATGCTTATATACAATAATCGTTACCGTAATTCTGAGCTTCCTTATCTATTATATCCTGTAGGGTTATGCTGTCAAGATACTCAGTTACTTTTTTGTAAAGTCCTCTCCAGACCGGAAGTGTCAGACATTCTCCTGCACGAGCGCAGTCAACAGGTTCATACTCAAGGCATGAAACTGGCGCAAGGCTTCCCTCCGTTACACGCAGGATCTCGCCGACAGTATATTTGTCAGGATCTTTCAGCAGACGGTAGCCTCCGTGATTTCCACGGTTTGTTTTAAGCATGCCTGATTTATTCATAAGAGGAACGATCTGTTCAAGATATTTTTTTGATACATTCTGTCTGTCAGCTATGTCCTTTAACGAAACAAAACCATCGCCCTGATTCATGGCAAGATCAAGCATCATTCTCAGGGCATACCTGCCCTTTGTGGAAATTTTCATACTGCTGCCTCCCGTTTGGATTATTTACAGCAGAACCGCATGATTATCAACAGCTATGCGGTTCTGCAATTCAGGCAACACCGCACAATCTTTATACGGTATTGCCTGAATTATTACTTGAAGTATCTGATACCGTTTTCAAAGATCTTCTGATCCTTGTTTCCGGCAACATTCTTGCATACGTCAAAGCCGATTCTTTCGCTGTGACCCATCTTGCCGAGGATACGGCCGTCTGGAGATGTGATTCCCTCGATAGCTTCCATGGATGTGTTAGGGTTGTATCTGATATCCATTGACGGTTTGCCGTTTAAATCGACATACTGTGTTGCAATTTGACCGTTGTTTGCAAGCTTTACAATAAGTGACTGCGGAGCAACGAATCTTCCCTCGCCATGCGAAATCGGAATAGTGTGGATATCGCCGACACTGCTGTCAGCAAGCCATGGGGACTTGTTTGACGCAATTCTTGTGTTTACCATCATTGACTGATGTCTTGCAATTGTGTTAAATGTAAGAGTTGGTGATTCATTTGTCATATCGGTAATTTCGCCGAAAGGTACAAGACCCAGCTTTATAAGTGCCTGGAAGCCGTTGCAGATACCAAGCATAAGACCGTCACGCTTTTTGAGAAGCTCATGAACGGCATCCTTTACCTTAGGATTTCTGAAGAATGCGGTAATGAACTTTCCGCTTCCCTCCGGCTCGTCGCCGCCGCTGAATCCGCCTGGAAGCATGATTATCTGTGACTGTGAAATAAGTCTTGCCGCTTCGTCAACTGATTCCTCGATAGCTGCTGCACTGAGGTTCTTTACAACCATTACTTCCGGATCTCCGCCGGCTCTTTCAAATGCTCTTGCTGTATCATACTCGCAGTTTGTGCCAGGGAAAACAGGGATGAATACCTTAGGTTTTGCAGCCTTGATTGTCGGGAACGCTCTCATTTTTGCGCTGTACTCATAGGATTCAACAGCTGAAAGAACAGTTTTTATTCTGCATGGGAATACAGGTTCAAGCTTGCTTTCCCATGTTTTCTGGAGCGAATCCAGAGAGAGTGTATAATCCTTACCGAAAATGTTGTACTCCTCAGCTGTTTTGCCTATTGCATATTCACTCTCAGCAGCAGGGCCGTCAAGTTCAATTATGAATGCGCCGTAATGAGGCATGAAAAGCTCGCTTTCAGTAAGCTTTCTTTCAAATTCAAAGCCGATTCTGTTGCCAAAGCACATCTTTGCAAGACCTTCTGCAATACCGCCGCCTGAAACCGTCCATATAGCCTTTGCACGTCCGCTTTCTATCATGTCCTCAACCTGCCTGAAGCATTCCTTTACATTTTCAAATACCGGCAGTCCGTTTTCGTCGTATTCCGGCTTTATAACAATTACTTCATCGCCTGCATTCTTAAATTCAGGTGAAACGATCTTTCGGCTTGATGCAGTTGAAACAGCAAAGGAAACAAGCGTCGGAGGAACGTCGATATTTTCAAATGTACCAGACATTGAATCCTTTCCGCCGATAGCGCCGCAGCCCATTTCAAGCTGTGCCTTGAACGCACCGAGAAGAGCTGCAAGCGGCTTGCCCCAGCGTTCCGGCTTGCCCTGTGTTCTTTCAAAGTATTCCTGGAATGTCAGCCAGCAGTGCTCTGATTTGCCGCCTGCTGCAACAACCTTTGCGATTGACTCGATTACAGCCAGTACTGCGCCATGATAAGGACTTTTTTCACTTATGAACGGATTATAACCCCAGCCCATTACAGAGCATGTATCAGTCTGTCCATGAAGAACAGGTATTTTTGCAGCCATAGCCTGTGTCGGAGTAAGCTGATACTTTCCGCCGAACGGCATAAGGACTGTTGAAGCGCCGATTGTTGAATCAAATTTTTCAATAAGCCCCTTCTGTGAGCATACGTTAAGGTTAGCCATAAGAGCGTCCCAGCCCTCCGGATTGTCTGCATAAGGGCAGATAACCCTTGTATCAGGCTTTTCAATTGTGATATCTGTATATTTAGGCGCACCGTTTGAATTTAAGAATTCTCTTGAAAGGTCAACGATAGTAACGCCGTTCCAGTTCATTTTAAGTCTTGGTTCGTCCACAACGTCAGCAACAACAGTAGCTTCAAGGTTTTCCTTTGCCGCCTCTGAAAGGAACCTATCAACATCTTCCTTTGCAATTACTACAGCCATTCTTTCCTGTGATTCTGAAATTGCAATTTCAGTTCCGTCAAGACCCTCATATTTCTTCGGAACAGCGTTCAGATCAATGACAAGACCGTCTGTCAGCTCGCCGATAGCAACGGAAACACCACCTGCACCGAAGTCGTTGCAGCGCTTTATCATTCTTGTAACGTCAGGATTTCTGAAAAGGCGCTGAAGCTTTCTTTCCTCCGGAGGATTACCCTTCTGAACCTCTGCTCCGCAGTGCTCAAGTGATTCGAGGGTATGTGACTTTGAAGAGCCTGTAGCGCCGCCGCAGCCATCTCTGCCTGTCTTGCCGCCCAGAAGCACTACAACATCGCCTGCGACAGGAGCTTCACGTCTTATATTTTCAGCAGGTGCTGCGCCGACAACTGCGCCGATTTCCAGTCTTTTAGCAACGTATCCCGGATGATAGATTTCAGAAACGTGACCTGTTGCAAGACCTATCTGGTTGCCGTAGGAGCTGTAGCCGTTTGCAGCGCCGACAGTTATCTTTCTCTGCGGGAGCTTTCCGGCAATTGTATCCTCAACAGGAACAAGCGGATTTGCCGCACCTGTAACTCTCATTGCCTGATAAACATATGAACGTCCTGAAAGCGGATCTCTGATAGCGCCGCCCAGACATGTTGCTGCACCGCCGAAAGGTTCGATTTCTGTAGGGTGGTTGTGCGTTTCATTTTTAAACATCAGGATCCAGTCTTCTTCGTTTCCGTCAATATTGACTTTTATCTTGACTGAACAAGCATTGATCTCCTCGCTCTCGTCAAGATCGTTGAGCTTTCCGTCTGCTTTAAGTTTTTTGGCAGCAATCGTTGCAAGATCCATGAGCGTCAGAGGCTTCTGTTCACGTCCGAGCTGATTTCTTACTTCAATGTACTCGTCGTAGGTCTCTTTGATGTAGTCTGTACCGATATTGACATTTTCAATATTTGTTGAGAATGTTGTATGACGGCAGTGGTCAGACCAGTAGGTATCGATCATTCTGATTTCTGTAATAGTAGGATCACGCTTTTCAGTATCTCTGAAATAAGCCTGACAGAATTTTATATCGTCAAAGTCCATTGCGAGACCGAATTCTTTTATAAATGCGTCAAGACCCTTGTCATTCAGGCGGATAAAGTTTTCAAGTATTTCGACCTTTTCCGGAATGACATAGTTTGTATCAAGCGTTCTTACAGTTTCAAGGGAAGCTTCTCTGCTCTCAACAGGGTTAATAAGGTAAGATTTCAGTTTTTCAAATTCAGAATCAGTTATATTTCCGTCAATTATATAAACTCTTGCATTTTTAACACGGCAGCGTTCCTTCTGCGTCAGGATCTGTATACACTGTTCGCAGCTGTCGGCTCTCTGGTCAAACTGTCCCGGAAGATATTCAACAGCAAAAACTCTTTCATTATTGATAAGAACAGGCATTTCCTTATATGTCACATCAACAGCCGGTTCAGAGAAAACAGTATTGACGGACATTTCAAAATCCTCTTCACTAAGATTGTCAGCATCATAGCGGTTAAGTATTCTGACATTATTCAGATTTAACCTGAGCGCTGTCTGAACGTCGCTCATAACAGATTTTGCTTCAACAGCAAATTCCGGTTTCTTTTCTACATAAATTCGGAATACAGACATTTTTTGCTCCATTCTCCGCAGCAAAAATAATTCTTTTATGCGAATATGGATATCCGCATCAGCGGCATTTCTGCGGTAAATGCCTGCCCTGTCATTTCAGTCTTCTGCGTTTTGGATTATTTTTCCGATACAGAAGTCATCATTACTCATTTCTATTTTAACATAAAAAATCATTCTGCGCAAACTTTTTTCTTCCTTTTTCGCTGAAATTTTCACCAAAGTATAATCAGGCGCATATCCCTGGTGAAATTCCGGCGAGCTTTCACGCTCAAAAAGTACCGGAACAACCTTTCCTACCTGTTTTTTCAGATATTCCCTGTGAAGTTGTGCGGCGAGAGCCTTCATCCTGTCTGCACGTTCATGCTTTACAGCCTTTGGAATCTGTCGAAGTGAAGCGGCAACAGTTCCTTTTCTCATTGAATACTGGAACACATGTATTTTGGCAAATCCGACTTTTCTGACAAATTCAAGCGACTGTTCAAAGTCCTCATCGCTTTCAAGCGGAAAACCGACCATAACATCCGTAGTTATCGAACAATCCGGAAAGACAGAACGGATCTTATTTACAAGGTTCATGTATTCATCTGTATTGTAATGCCTGCGCATGGTGCAAAGAGTTTTGTCGCATCCGCTTTGCAGTGAAAGATGAAACTGCGGACAGAACTGAGGCAGTCGGGAAAGCCTTAACAGATCTTCATTCGTTATTACTTCCGGTTCAAGAGAGCCGAGCCTGACACGTTCAACACCCTTTATTTTACAGCACTCTTCAACGGCATCAATAAGCCGGAGACCCTGTTCTTTTCCGTAAAAGGCAAGATTTATTCCGACAAGAACTATTTCCTTTATGCCGCTCTCGGCAAGCATTTTTATTTCGTTTCTGAGCGTATCAAGCGGCTTTGAGCGGCAGCGTCCTCTTGCATACGGTATAATGCAGTAGGAACAGAACTGATTGCAGCCGTCCTGTATTTTAACAAAAGCCCTTGTTCTGTCTGAAAATTCACCGCAGACGATTTTTTCAAATTCATCTCCGGCGGCATACTGTGAAATACTTACCAGGCGTTTTCGCTCCTCAAGGAAATTGTTTACAAGTGAAAGAAGCTTTCCTCTTTCTTTTGTGCCGGTAACTATATCAGCTTCTGGGATTTTTTCAGCAATTTTTGGTGAAGCCTGCGGCATACAGCCGGTCAGAACCGTTACGGCAAGCGGATTGTTCTTCCTGTGCTTTCTCAGCGAGTACAGCGATTTGCTGTCACCAGAAGCTGTAACGGTGCAGGAATTTACAACAATAACATCGGCTGCGGCAGGATCGTCTGTAACAGTGAAGCCGTTAGCGGAAAAATCTGCTTTAATGCTTTCGGTTTCATATTGATTGACTTTGCAGCCAAAGCTTTCAAAGTAAGCTTTCATTTACCTCTCCTTTGTATGTATATATGCAACAAATTTAAACATTAATTATTGTGAAAAGCCAACAAATTATCAACTTAAATAAAAACGGTATTGATCTCCGCCTTTTCATTATACTAAATTTACGAAAATTATGCAATCATATTGACTTTGGAAAGCATAAGTGGTATCATGTATACAGCGGAAAAGAAAAGATGATCCGCTAAAAAATATGTGGTTTTAGAATTTCGAGGAGGTATTGTTATGGTAAACTACAAAATTTCTCTGGCAGCTATCAACGATGTAAAAGATTTCGTTAATATGGTAATGAAATATGACTTTGATGTTGATCTCGTTTCAGGCAGATATGCCGTTGATGCGAAGTCTATCATGGGTATTTTCAGCCTTGACCTCTCAAAGCCTATTGAGTTGAAGGCTCACACAGATGATCCTGGTGATTTTGAAAAGGAAATTGCAAAGTACATTGTCAAGTAATTAAGTGTACTGATTTTCCCGCATAGGCAAGATTCTAAAACCGTCGGAACGCTCCGGCGGTTTTTATTATGCATTGTCACCAACTTGTAACGTATTTATAAACAAATACAGTTGAAATTTTGGTATAATTATTGTATAATAGTGTGCATGAGATTACAAATCAAAAACAGGTGAGGTTTAAATGTATTATTGCTGCGGTATTACTGACAATGGAATAATGGACCACAATGAGGACGCATACCTTATAGGAAAAAAGGTTATGACCTCAGGCAATATTAATACAATGATATCTGTGCCTTTTATGGCAGCTGTATCTGATGGAGTTTCAGGAGAAAAGTGCGGAGAGCTTGCGTCGAAAACGTGTCTTGAGCTTTTAAGGGATGTCCGTTTCAATTCACAGACAAATCTTAAAAAGGAAATAATGAATATTCACAGCAGGATGAAGGAGCTGAGCGCTCTGGACAAGTCTACTGAGAATATGCAGTCAACGCTCTGTGCGGTTGCGATTGATGAGAATGATGTAATACACATAATAAACGTCGGCGATTCACGAATGTACAGATACAGAAGGGGCAGTATAAAGCAGATTTCAAGAGATCAGTCGCTGGTACAGCTTCTTTATGAGGAAGGCTCAATAACTGCCGCTGAAAAAAAGAGTCATGTTCACAGAAATATAATTTTTCCGGTTATGGGAAATATATCTTCAATGCCGAAGCCTGACATAAAAAATATGCATGACATCATGAAGTACGGAGATGTTATACTGATATGCTCGGACGGACTGTCCGACTATGTGACATGCAGCGACATGGAGGACATTCTGGCTTTGCCGCTGAATCTGACAAAAAGACTTCACAAACTTGTGAAACTTGCAATAGAAAAGGGAAGCAAGGATAATATAACCATAGTGGCACTGTGCTGCTATGAATAAATAACGTAAGTCAGGGCGACCGTTGGTCGCCCGTTTTTTGTAAGAACTCGTCTTCACAAGCGTATGCGTAAAAATTGTGCTTGGAAATCCGCACACATATCTTGTGAAGACGAGTTCTAATAAAAAACCTCCGGCTATAAACCGGAGGTCAAAATTTTATTTATCAAGTGCTGCATTTGCTGCGATTACTTCTGTAAGCAGATTTGAAGGCAGCTGTTCATATCTCATGAAATCAAATGTAAAGCTGCCCATGCCTCTGGTGGTCTGGCGCAGATACATGGTGAAATCGTGCATTTCCCTTACCGGAACTTCTGCTGTTATAACAGTCATTCCCGCTTCGGCAGGTTCCATTCCGGAAACTCTGCCTCTTCTCTTGTTAAGCTCACCCATTACATCGCCCGTATTTTCATCAGGAACAGTAACATTTAGTATTCCGATTGGCTCAAGCATTACAGGGTCGGCGTTCTTTAAACCTTCCTTGTATGCGAGCGATGCAGCGGTCTTAAATGCCATTTCAGATGAATCAACAGGGTGATATGAACCGTCAAGCAGTATTGCTTTAAGTCCGACAACAGGACAGCCTGCGAGAACTCCCTTTCTGACGCATTCCTGGAGACCCTTTTCAACTGCCGGAAAGTAATTTTTAGGAACTGCGCCGCCGAATACCTTTTCCTCAAATATAAGCTCATCACTTACGCATGGCTCAAACTCGATCCATACATGACCGTACTGTCCGTGACCGCCGGTCTGCTTCTTGTATTTTCCTTCAGCCTTGACCTTTTTGCGTATTGTTTCCCTGTATGCGATTTTAGGTTCGCTCAGCTCAATATCAGCGCTGAATTTGTTTTTAAGCTTAGCCGCAGCGATTTCAAGGTGCTGTTCGCCAAGACCGCTTAAAACCTGTTCATTTGTGTTGGTATCGAGAACATAGCTAAGTGTTTTATCCTCATCAAGCAGACGCTGTATGCCTGATGAGATCTTGCTTTCATCGCCCTGAGTTTTTGCCCTTACAGCCATTGAGTAGCATGGCTTCGGGAAGTTTATTTTTTCAAACGCAAGCTTTCTTTCAGGGGCGCAGAGTGTGTCGGAGGTTGAGGCTGTAATTTTTATTGCTGCTGCGATATCGCCTGCACAAGCCTGCGATACTTCTGTCTGCTGTCTGCCCTTTATAGTGTAAATCTTGCCAATTTTTTCGGTTTCACCAGTTGTCATGTTATAAACCTGTGAATCTGCTTTAAGGATGCCTGACATCACCTTTATGTACGACATTTTTCCAACGAAAGGATCTGTAATAGTTTTGAACACAAATGCGGAAAGGGGAGCGTCAGCGCTGCATTCAACCTCTGTCATTTCGCCGTCTGCTGTTTCGGCTGCCGGTGCAGGAACTTCGTCAGGAGACGGGAGAAGCAGTGTGATTTCCTTTAAAAGCATGTCAATGCCGGAAAAATCAGCAGAGGAAACGCATACGACCGGAGTTATGATACCCTTGTTCATGCCGTTATGTATGCCGTCTGTCAGCTCTTTCTGTGTGAAAGGCTCGCCTTCAAAGAATTTATCCATCAGGGCTTCATCTGTTTCGGCAACAGCCTCGCTTATCGCTTCAACAAGACCGTCAAGACGATATGTCATTTTTTCAACCGTTTCAGCGGATGGGAGGTCAATTTCAACAGCCTTTCCGTTTTCGTATTTATAAGCTTTCATTTCTATCAGGTTTACGAAAGAAACGATTTTTTCATTTTCAATTACCGGAACTACGACCGGGCATACTGTCGGACCGAAAACGGTTTTCAGCTCAGTAAGGACATTGTAAAAATTTGCGTTTTCATCATCAATTTTTGTGATGACAAACATCTTTGATTTTCCAGCCTTCTGCGCAGCTGAATATGCTTTTTTTGTTCCGACCTTTACGCCGGATTTTGCAGAAACTGTTATCATAACGGTGTCTGCCGCACTTATTCCCTCTGCCATTTCACCGGCAAAGTCAAATAGTCCCGGAGTATCCAGCAGATTTATCTTTGTATCCTCATAATCAAATGCCGCCAGAGCAGTGTTAATTGATATTTTTCTTTTTATTTCCTCTGGATCAAAATCGCAGATCGTTGTGCCGTCAGCAGTCTTTCCTGCTTTGTCTGCCGCACCTGCTTTAAAAATAAGTGCGTCTGCGAGTGTGGTTTTACCGGAACCGTTGTGTCCGGCAAGTGCTATGTTTTTTATTTGTTTCATTTGGGTATACTCCTTTAATAAAAATGTACAATAACTTGTATTTTATTATACTACTTTTTATTTAATTTTTCAACCGTTTAAGAAAAGTTCTACATAATTTATTAATGTACATGCTTTATTTTGTGATAATTAACGAAAATGTTTTCTGAAACGAAACGTCACTATCCGATTTGTGTGTATATGATGCAGCAAAATATTGCTTTATATTTTATATTACCACTTGCATTTTTTTCGTTTTAATAGTAAAATAGAAATGATATGATTTTTGCTGCTTTGCAGGCGGCAGAAAAATGCAGTACAAAAACAGTGTACAGAAAATACGGCTTTCCGCTTGCCGCAAAAACGGAAATGAATAGGAGTTTTGTTATGGCTATAAAATATGTCTTTGTAACCGGCGGCGTGGTTTCCGGTCTTGGCAAGGGTATTACCGCTGCTTCTCTCGGCAGACTTCTCAAAGCAAGAGGCTATAAGGTCACAATCCAGAAATTTGACCCTTATATAAATGTTGACCCTGGTACTATGAGTCCATATCAGCATGGCGAAGTATTTGTAACTGACGACGGCGCTGAAACAGATCTTGATCTGGGTCATTATGAAAGATTTATTGACGAAAATCTCTCAGTGAATTCCAATGTTACAACAGGAAAGGTTTACTGGACTGTACTCAACAAGGAGCGCAGAGGAGATTATCTCGGCGGAACTGTTCAGGTAATTCCGCATATTACAAATGAAATCAAGGAGAGAATCTACAAGGTCGGAAAGCAGACGGATACAGACGTTGTTATAACAGAAATAGGCGGTACTGTCGGAGATATTGAAAGTACACCGTTTCTTGAATCAATAAGACAGGTTATGAAGGAAGTCGGACGTGAAAACGCCATTTCTATCCATGTTACGCTCGTTCCTTTTATTGCCGGTTCAAACGAGCTTAAATCAAAGCCTACACAGCATTCTGTAAAGGAACTTCTTTCTCTTGGAATACAGCCTAATATACTGGTTTGCAGAAGCGAATGCGAGATTCCGGACGATATGCTTGAAAAGATAGCCCTGTTTTGTAATGTTCGCAAAAAGGATGTCATTCAGAATCTTACTGCTCCATCGCTCTATGAAGTTCCTCTTATGCTTGAGGACGAGGGACTTGCCGAATGCGTCTGTGAGCATCTGAACCTCAATAATCCTAAGCCTGACCTTACAGAATGGACGGAAATGATAAACAGACAGAAGGCAGCGTCAAAGACTGTAAATATCGGTCTTGTCGGAAAGTATGTTGCACTGCCGGACGCTTACCTTTCAGTTGCTGAAGCTTTAAGGCACGGTGGTATAGTAAATGATGCAAATGTTAATATAGACTGGATAAATTCAGAGGAAATAACAGCGGAAACTGCTGATGCAGTGCTTTCAGACTGTGATGGAATCATAGTTCCGGGCGGCTTCGGCGACAGAGGTATTGAGGGAATGATCGAAGCTATAAAGTATGCCAGAACAAAGAAAATACCGTTTTTCGGAATATGCCTGGGAATGCAGATGTCTGTTGTTGAATTTGCAAGAAATGTTGCCGGTCTTGACGGCGCAAACTCAACTGAATTTGCACCGGACGGTCCTAACAGCGTTATTGATATTATGGAGGATCAGAAGGATATTACAAACAAGGGCGGAACGATGCGTCTTGGTCTTTATCCATGCAAGCTGACTCCGGGTTCAAGATGCGCCGGAATTTACAGTGATCCGCTTATATATGAGCGTCATCGTCACCGCTGGGAATTCAACAATGCATATCGTGCAAAGCTTACAGAATGCGGACTTAAAATTGCAGGCGTTTCTCCTGATGAAAAGCTTGTTGAGATCGTTGAGCTTGAGGATCACCCATGGTTTGTGGGCGTTCAGTTCCATCCGGAATTCAAATCCCGTCCGAATAAGCCACAGAAACTGTTTGCTGACTTCATAAGAGCATCGGTAGAAAATCATGAGAAGAAGGACTGAAGGTCTTGAACCGCATAAGGAGGACAAGATCGTTCTCTCAAAGCTGGACAAGGTTATTTTCTCCGTTGGTGCGGCAGTTTACGGTATTGCCGTTATTACGGAGGAGAAAATCGGAAAAAGAAATGCTGTTTCATCGTCCTTTGCATTATTTGCTATCGGGTTGTTTCTGTTTTTGAGAGCGATTCAGAACAGGCGCACAAAGGCGCTTGTGCTTCCAAAGGATAGAGCTATGTATCTGCTGATGCTGATCGGCGGATTCATGCTTGGAGTTCTGGGGATTTTTTCACTTGTAAAGGATATCATAAAGCTTGCTGGATAGACATGGCAAGAAAGGGGATGCCCTGCATGAAAGGGTTATCCTCTTTTTTATTGAATATCTGTAACTTTAATTGGATGCTGTAAATCAATTTTCAGAATTTGGATATATTTCCGGTGTGGACTGTTTCACTATATTTTCAGATAATTTGATAATTGTTGTTTACAATTTTTGACCCGCATGTTATAATATATTGTAGAATATTGTCCGTTTACAGGACAAAAAACAATTTTAGAAAATATATTGAATTCGGAGGCGCTGAATGTTTGCTGAGGTTAACAGTCTTGGACTTTTCGGCCTTAACGCCTTTAAAGTCGATGTTGAAATTGAAATCAGCAGGGGAATTCCTGTTTTTGATATTGTCGGACTGCCTGATATAGTTGTGAAGGAAAGCCGTGAGCGAATAAGAGCTTCGATGAGAAGCTGCGGCTTTGAATTCCCGGTTGCAAGAGTTATGGTAAATCTTGCGCCGGCAGGAACGAGAAAAAGCGGTTCAGTACACGATATGGCAATATTTATGGCGGTAATGAAAGCTGCCGGATATATAAACGACGAGCTTGACGGAATGTGCTTTATCGGTGAGCTTTCATTAAATGGCAATCTGCGTCCTGTTGAGGGCGTTCTTCCAATGGTTCTCCTTGCAAAGGAGGAGGGAATGAAGGAAGTGTTCGTTCCGGCGGAAAATGCCTATGAAGCTTCTGTTGCAGAGGGTATCACTGTTTATGGGGTTACGGATATAAACCAGCTTACTGATCATTTTTCCGGAAAACGACGAATAGCTGCTGCCGGAAAATTTATTCCAATGAAAAAGGAGAACGACTGCATACTTGATTTTGCGGATGTAAAGGGACAGAATACCGCAAAGGCTGCTCTTGAAATTGCGGCGGCGGGAAGTCACAATGCTCTGCTTATCGGAACTCCGGGGAGCGGCAAAAGCATGCTTGCCAAGAGAATGCCGTCAATACTTCCGGATATGACGTTTGAGGAGTCGATAGAAACAACTAAGATACACTCAATTTCCGGTATGCTTGACCCTCAGTCGCCGTTTGTGACTGTAAGACCTTTTCGGTCACCGCATCATACGATTTCTTCGGCAGGACTTGCCGGAGGCGGTTCCATTCCCAGACCGGGAGAGATTTCTCTTGCGCATAACGGTCTGCTTTTTCTGGATGAGCTTGCCGAATTTGACCGCAGAACGCTTGAGATACTGCGTCAGCCGCTTGAGGACGGAAAGGTCACAATTTCAAGAGCTGCCGGAACTGTCGTGTATCCGGCTTCCATTATGCTCATTGCAGCGATGAATCCATGCCCCTGCGGATACTATGGTCATCCGAGCGGACGCTGCCGTTGCAGCCATAAACAGGTTGCGGCATACCTTTCTAAGATATCCGGCCCTATGCTGGACAGATTCGACTTACATATTGAAGTTTCTCCTGTTGAATTCAGGGATATTTCCTCCGATAAAAAGGAGGAATCATCTGCGGAGATCAGGAAAAGGGTTTCGGCGGCAAGAAATATCCAGAATGAACGCTTTAAGGGAACATCAATCACCTGTAATGCAAAGATAACTCCGGACAGACTTAATTTCTTCTGTCCTATGGACGATAAGGCAAAGGCTTTTATTGGGAAAGCGTTTGACAGACTCGGACTTTCTGCGAGAGCCTATGACCGCATATTAAAGGTTGCGAGAACAATTGCCGATCTTGACGGCAGTGAAAAGATAGAAAAAGAACATATATCCGCCGCAATACAGTTCAGGAGCCTTGACAGAAAATACTGGGGCGGCGATGAACAAAAGTAAGAAACAGCCTGTTCTCTTTATGAATATGCAAGGATATCAGGCAAAAAATAAAAAAATGAAAGGCAGCAAAATATATGAAATCTGTTTTCAAAAAATTCTCAGGCTTTTTCCGGCGGCTTGACAAAAGTCTGCTCATAGCCGTTACGATTTGTGCACTTATAAGTGTTACACTGCTGTATTCGCTTTGCAGAATAGATTCAAGCGGCATTGAGAAGGGAATATATATAACTCAGCTTGTTTCAATGATTATTGGGATCGGCGCATGTCTTTTTGTCGCTTCAATAGATTACCATACATTATCAAGGCTTTGGTTTCTTTACGCCCCGGCGGCGCTGTTTCTGGTGCTTCTGACCTTTACCGGTCTTGGCATTCAGCGAGCCGGTGCGGACGACAGGGCTTGGCTTAACCTTGGATTTATGACTATACAGCCATCTGAGATACTAAAGCTTGTTTTTATATTTACATTTTCATTTCATCTTTCAAAGGAAGAGGACAACATAAATCGTCCGCTTCATCTTCTGTTTATACTGCTCCATGCGGCGCTTCCGATAGGACTTATTGTGTTGCAGGGCGACTATGGTACAGCTCTCATATTCCTTATGATGTTTGTGGTAATGCTTTTTTCTGCCGGACTTTCATTCAAATATATAATCGGAGCGATAGTTCTTGCTATTCCGGCAGGATATCTGGTTTGGAATTATGGTCTGCAATCGCTCCACAAAAACAGAATTCTTGTCCTGATACATCCCGGCACTGACCCAATGGGACTTGAATACCAGCAGAACCTCGGACTTGCTTCGCTTGGTGCAGGCGGAATATTTGGAAAGGGACTTTTCAACAGCAAGGAATTTGTTGAAGTTCCGGAAATACACAATGACTTTATTTTTGCTTATATCGGACAGGCGTTTGGTTTTGCAGGCGCTATAGCCGTTATAATTCTGCTTGCTTATATTTGCATAAAGATACTGACCGACAGCCGGCATACAATGGATAAGCTCGGAAAGCTCATCTGTCTCGGAACATTCGCAATGCTGTTTACCCACTGCTTTATGAACATAGGAATGGTTCTGAAAGTAATGCCTGTTATCGGAATTCCGCTTCCGTTTTTCAGTGCCGGCGGTACAGCGCTTGTAAGTATGTACATTGCAATAGGAATGGTTTTAAGTTGCTGTACGCACAATGACAAAAAATACAGAATGTTTTATGACATAGAATGAGGATAAGGCATGGAAACGGAAAAAATCATAAGGAATATTGCCCAAAAGCATAGTGCGGATGCAGAGGAGCTTATTGCAGTTATTGGCGATGACGGCTGTGACGAGCTGCTTTTCAGGTGTGCTGACGATATAAGACGAAAGGTTTACGAAACAGACGTATATATAAGAGGACTTATTGAGTTTACAAATTACTGCAAAAATAACTGTCTTTACTGCGGCATAAGGCGTGACAATAAGGATATTGAACGCTATCGCCTGAGTGATGAGGAAATTTACGGATGCTGTGATGAGGGCTATTCTTTGGGATTCAGAACCTTTGTATTACAGGGCGGCGAGGACAGTTATTATACGGATGATAAGCTTTGTCGTATTGTAAGTACGATCAAAGGAAAATACCCTGAATGTGCCGTAACTCTTTCAGTCGGAGAGCGTTCAGCGCAAAGTTATGAAAGGCTTTTTAAAAGCGGTGCGGACAGGTATCTTTTAAGGCACGAAACGGCGTCAGAGGATCATTATAAAAAGCTTCATCCAAAGGAAATGTCCTTTAAAAACCGCATGGAGTGCCTTAAAACCTTAAAGCGCATTGGTTTCCAGACTGGTGCCGGATTTATGGTGGGTTCTCCTTATCAGACTGCGGAAAATCTTGCGGAGGATCTTTTGTTTTTAAAGCGGCTTGAACCGGAAATGGTGGGAATAGGGCCGTTTATACCTCAGGGGGATACGCCCTTTAAGGATTTTTCTCAGGGAACACTCCGGAATACGCTTGTTATGGTAGCGCTTACAAGGCTTCTTCTCCCGAATGCGCTTATACCGTCAACAACAGCGCTGGGTACGATACACCCTATGGGACGTGAGCTTGGGCTTAAAGCAGGTGCAAATGTCGTCATGCCAAATCTTTCGCCAACACGCTTCAGAAAGCTTTATGCTCTTTACGATAATAAAATATGTACCGGCGATGAATCGGCTCAGTGCAGAAATTGCCTTGAAAAACGTGTTTCATCGGCAGGATACAGAATTGTTACAGGCAGGGGGGACTGGCATGCTTAATGAATTTTCACGAACTGAACTTCTTCTTGGGCAGGACGGACTTGAAAAACTGAAAAATGCACATGTTGCAGTGTTCGGAATAGGCGGCGTAGGTTCGTATGTTACAGAAGCGCTTGCAAGATGCGGTGTCGGAAAGCTTACTATAGTCGACAACGATACGGTAAACATTACAAATATAAATCGTCAGCTTATAGCGTTTCATTCAACTGTTGGTATGAAGAAAACGGAAGCTGCAAGGGCAAGAATACATGATATAAATCCGTCAGCCGAGGTTACAGCTCTTGATTGCTTTTACACAGGCAGCGAGGTGGATTTAAGCGGCTTTGACTATATTGCAGACGCTATAGATACGGTTTCAGCAAAGCTTGCTCTTATTGAAAATGCCGCAGGGCTTGGAATACCTGTGATCTCCTCGATGGGAACGGGCAACAAGCTCGATCCGTCAAAGCTTACAATAACGGATATTTACAAAACCGAGATGTGTCCGCTTGCAAGGGTAATGCGTTATGAACTGAAAAAACGCAGGATTAAAAAGCTTAAGGTCGTGTATTCGACTGAACAGCCGAGAGAACACAAGGCAGAAAGCGAAGAGGTCACTGCAAAGAGAAAGACCATCGGCAGCGTTTCGTTCGTTCCGCCTGCGGCAGGTATTATGATTGCAGGGGAGATTGTAAGGGATATATGCGGTGTCGTGTAATGCTTTAAGGCAACACCACACAATATTTTAAATAATTGTGATATATTGTTTTTAAAAAACGGTTGCAATTTTCTCGTAAAAGTGGCATAATTATAGATAATAACTCCGTCATGGGACGGTTTAAATGTTAGGAGTAAAAAATGAATCATCAGCTATGTTTAATATTGAATTTCGGCGGGCAGTATAATCAGCTTATTGCAAGACGAGTTCGTGAATGCGGAGTATACTGCGAGGTCAGACCATATAACAAGATAACAATTGAGGAAATAAAGCAGCTTGCGCCATCCGGTATTATTTTTACCGGCGGTCCGAACAGTGTTTATGGTGAAAAAGCGCCGACTGTTTCAAGAGAAATATTCGGGCTTGGGATTCCAGTTTTTGGTATATGCTATGGTTCACAGCTTATGGCACATGTTCTGGGCGGAAAGGTTTCAACCTGTGTAACCAGTGAATACGGAAAAACAGAAACAGTTTATGACAAAAATTGCGTTTTGTTTTCATCTGTAAAGGACATGCCAGAAAAAGCAGTTTCATGGATGAGCCATACAGACTATATTTCGGAGCTTCCTGAGGGATTTTCAGCTGTTGCACATACAGAACACTGTCCGGTCGCAGCAATGGAAAACAAAGAGAAAAAGCTCTATGCAGTACAGTTTCACCCTGAAGTAAACCATACAGAATACGGACTTGATATGATAGACAGCTTTTTGAAAAATGTCTGTAACTGTACCGACGACTGGACTATGGGAAACTATGCTGAAACTGCTATCCGTAACATCAGAGAAAAGGTCGGCGACGGAAAGGTTCTTCTTGCACTTTCAGGCGGCGTTGATTCATCTGTTCTTGCGGCGCTCCTTTCAAAGGCAGTCGGCAGACAGCTTACATGTATTTTCGTTGATCATGGCTTCATGCGTAAAAACGAAGGGGACGAAGTAGAAGAAGCTTTTAGAGATTGGGATATTAATTTTGTAAGAGTAAATGCAAAGGATCGGTTCATGGAAAAACTCAGCGGCGTTTCTGATCCGGAATCAAAGAGAAAGATTATAGGCGAGGAGTTTATCCGTGTATTTGAAGCTGAGGCTAAAAAAATAGGAAAGGTTGACTACTTTGCTCAGGGTACAATTTATCCGGATGTAATTGAAAGCGGAGATGATGACGAGGCGGCAGTTATCAAGTCACATCATAATGTTGGCGGACTTCCTGATTACGTTGATTTCAAGGAAATAATTGAACCGCTGAGAATGCTTTTCAAGGATGAAACAAGAAAGCTTGGTCAGGAACTGGGACTTTCAGAAACTCTTGTATGGCGTCAGCCATTCCCGGGACCTGGACTTGCAATCAGAATCATAGGCGACATTACAAATGAAAAGCTGGAAATACTTCAGGATGCAGACTGGATTTTCCGAGAAGAAATAGCCATAGCTGGTCTTGACAGAAGTATTCACCAGTATTTCGCCGTTCTGACAGATATGCGTTCTGTCGGCGTTATGGGCGATTTCAGAACATACGATTATACACTTGCTCTTAGAGGCGTTACAACAACTGACTTTATGACGGCTGATTTTGCAAGAATTCCTTATGAGGTACTCGAAACATGTTCAAGAAGAATTGTTAATGAGGTTAAATCGATCAACAGGGTTGTGTATGATATTACCACCAAGCCGCCGGCTACTATTGAGTGGGAATAATACCATTTTCAATACAAAATCCGTATTTATGCGGTTTGGGGCATTTCCCAAATGCCGTTGATACTATTTTGATACTAAAAATTTTCCCTGACTGTATTTTTACGATTACAGTCAGGGATTTTTGTTATTTTCTGAGGCTGATATTATCTCCACTTCTCTATGGTGTGTTTGTGCGAAATTCTGCAATAATTACGGCTTATACTGTTTCATTTAATATGTTCAGCATTTCCGATGGAGTAACAATAAAATCTCTCACGGGATAATGTTTTTTTATTTCCGGTAACAATATATGCGTCATCATCACGTTTTTCCATTGCAACTTCATAAAAAATCAAATCATCCATATCAACGAAGATTTCTCCGGTTGGTTTCGGATCAACCTTGATACCATTTGCGGTAATTGAGTTGATTACTATTTTTATAGTTTCAGCTTTAAGATGAAATTTTGTTCTGCTTAAAACTTCTCTGTATTCTTCTATGATTTCCGGATGATATAAAGGCGTGATTCTGCCGTCAAGTACTTCACGAAGCACCATATACGGCGGAGATTCAGGATTCTTAGTAATAAGAGCAGATACAATTACATTTGTATCAATAACAGCGTATATCTGCATCGGCTATATTCTCCTGTTCTTTCTGACGTCAGCAATTTCAGCATTGATTTCATCTAAAGACATTTCAGGAACATCGGCTGCCTGCCTTCTGAGTTCATCAAAAGCCGCAAGTCCTTCTGCTCTTGTTACGGTGGTTTCAGGAAGAACTGTATCAAATGGAATTCCACGAACCATTTTACTGCGAACCATAAACATTCTGAAAGCTGTAGGAAGATCCATTCCCAATGCGTTATAAATTTCGCTAACCTCATTTTTTAAATCACTATCTACACGAAACTGAACTAAAACCTGATTTTTAGACATAAAGCCACCTCCATAAGTACATTCAAATTGTATGCGTTTGTCTTACAATTATATTATATCATTATTTGTATGTAATGTCAACGAGGTTGATTTGGATTATAATAATATAGATGAGGCAAAAAATCCCTGACTGCATTTTTACGATTACAGTCAGGGATTTTGCTTTATTTTCCGAAGCCATTGAGAATGGTATTAATCTGAGTTATACGCAAAATCAGTTCGTCGTTTTCAGTACCTATTACTTCAAGCTGCTTCAATTCATTCAGAATTTCAATCATCTGATTACGAAGTGCTTTATAAATTCTCGGATTACCGTTTACAACAATTTCACTCTGTAATGCACGGTTAATCAGATAATCCTGTTTGGTATAGCCTGACATTCTTACGAAGCTGTCAAGCAATTCATTTTCTTCAGGCGACATTCTGAATGAAACTGTTTTACTGCGAAATCTACCCTTGCTATCAAATTTTTTGGCTGACATCATTTCCACTCCTCTCAATATCCAGTTTATCTGCAATTTCGTTCTTTCTTGTTGGAAACAGATGTGCATAACGGTATGTAATGTCAATGCTTTCATGCCCCATACGGTCAGCTATTGCTACCGCTGAAAATCCCATTTCTATAAGCAGTGAAACGTGTGAATGACGCAAATCATGGATACGAATTCGCTTTATATGCTGTTCTTTGCACCCTCTGTCCATTTCGTGATGAAGATATGACTTACTGATTTCAAAAATACGGCTGTTATCCTCTATTCCGTATAATGAATCAATATATTCCTTCATTTCCTCACTCAGGAAATCCGGCATGGAAATAACTCTGACACTTTTAGGTGTTTTAGGCTCAGTTATGACATCTTTTCCATTAAGATACTGGTATGACTTGGTGATTGAAACAGTACTCTTATCAAAATCAAAGTCCTTTTTGGTAAGTGCAAGCAGTTCTCCTAATCTGATTCCACACCAGTAAAGCATTTCAAAGGCGTAGAAAGAAACAGGCTTATCCATCATAGAATCGGAAAATTTAAGATATTCCTCTTTTGTCCAGAAAAGCATTTCCTTCGATTTTTCTTTGCCGATATTACCTGCTTTTGCTGCCGGATTATTTTTCAGATCATAAAATCTTACAGCAAAATTAAATATTGCAGAAAGCTGATTATGCACCGTTTTCAGATATACCGGCGAATAGGATTCTCCGTTTTCTTTTTTATATCTTAGCAATTCATTTTGCCAGGTTATAATATCCTTTGGCTGAATCTCATTAATTTTCTTGCTACCAAAAAACGGAAGAATCTTGTTATCAATGATTGCGTTTTTCGTTTGCCATGTATGTTCACGAATACGGTTCTTCATTTTGTCCCGGTATATCTCTACAAACGCTTCAAAGGACATATCCAGATCCGATGTCTGCTGAAGTAAAAAGTTCCTTTCCCATTCAGCTGCTTCTCTTTTGGTGGAGAAACCACGTTTAAGCTTCTTTTTTCTCTTTCCCTGCCAGTCTTTATAATAAAAGGCGGCATACCAGGAATTTTTCTTAGTATCTTTATAAACCGGCATTATCCCACCTCCCTTCTTGTTATCTCACCATAAACCTTTTCTTCAAAATACTTTCTGCTTACACGACCCGAAATAGTTATGAAACCTTTGGTGGAAAGCTCATCATTCAGCTTTCTTATAAGTTTATATGCATAAGGCTTGGATACTCCAAGTTCAGCAGCTACTTCATCGGCTTTGATAAACAATTTATTGTTGTACATAACACATTCTCCCTTTCTATTATCCGCACAGCTCCTGTAAAAGTCTGTGCGGATTTACATTTACATGATGATATAATATATCAGTGAGTCAGCTCAATTTACTCCATGTCAGAATTAAGGCAACACCGCACAATTAACGGCTAACGCCTTTGCCGCACATCTGCTTGCAGATTTTCCGTCATATCACACAAAAATCTCTTGACATACGCCAGTATGCCTGCGAGCTTTTTATGCAATATGTCAAAAAATCTGACTGCGCATCTGCACGACAATAATTATGCGGTGTTGCCTTAAAAATATATAATCTGACAGGAATAGTTACCAAAATCAGTTTCATAAAAGCGTCTACTCAGCAGATTTCACAAAAACGACGATGCAGATACGCGTCAAAGGCTTTTAGAGGTGACCTTATTCTAAACACGCTTGCTTATAGCATCAGAAATTGCTTCTTTTGAGTGACCGTACTTAGACAGAAATTCCAGTACATCATCAGAAATATCATCAACGCAAGTCGGTATAACAGTTCTGGGCTGTTTGGAAATCTTCCCGGAAACGATGTTCATCTTACATAGTCTTTTAATAATTTTACTGGACCTGGTTCCCATTTTGAACGTATCAGTCAATTTATTAGCTGACACTTTTGTCTGAGATAATGTCCAAATTATAATACTGGCAAGCTCCTTGTTTGCAGTGTCATCGACTAAAACTTCAGAAACAGCCAAATTCCCGGGATTATCAGACTGCATTTCAGCAATATCAACTTCGGGAATAACAAACTTGTTACTCAGATCATGAATGGAGTCTTTTACACGTGACAGGGCACTTTCAAGTTCTTCCATTGGGATATAAGCTCCTTGAATGTGTTTATGTGCTGGACAAGCCGCAGAAACAAACAGCATTGCTCCTCTTCCTTCAAGATTTTCAGCACCTGATTGACCTATAATCGCTTGTGAGGAATAGCGGCTATTACAACGAAATGCAACTCTGGTTGTAATATTATCAAGATCAATCTTCAGGTTTTCTTTCGTCGGATCCTGTGCTCCAACTGCAATATGTATCTTAGCATGACGTCCTCGTCTTAGGAAATCAGTTATAGCGTTTGAAAAAATCTGAAACAGTTTCTTGTCCATATTCCTTGATAATGAAACCATCTCATCTATGACTAAAACTATTTCAGGAAGTTTATCCAGTTCATCACCAGATAATTTTATCCTTCGTTCCATTTCCTTGACTATCTCTCCTATAACGTAGACACTTGTTAATTCCTCCTTTACGATAGGATGTGACAAGTGTGGAATACCCTCAAACATATCCAGGTCGTTTGCTCCGGTGTCAAAGATGACTAAATTTGCCTTTTGCGCGGGATTTTTCCATATTATACCTAGTATTAGATTCCGCAGCGCAACACTTTTTCCCATACCAGTTGCTCCACCATAAAGAATATGCGGCATCTCGGCAAGGTCTGCCATAAGGGGTATGTGAAGCGAGTCATAACCAAATACGACCGGCAGCTTCATGTCAGAACTTTTAAAAGTCTGTGACTCTAATATCGGCAACAGCTTGTTGTCATTATTTAGATTAACTGACACCGCTAAATACATTTGTCCGTTGTCTTTCCAAAGCTCAAACACACGGCACTGCAAGCAAGCTTTTATATCCGACACACAGCCAAATATCTTATTAAGTTTAGTGCCGGATTTAGGTTTCACCTTAAAAACATACGACTCGCTTCCACTTGTAGGCACTGTTCCGTACGGCTTAATTTTAACATAAGCCTTATGACAGGAAAACTGGTATTCAAAAAAATCAGCTGCTTCTTCAAAAGTCATTAGTATTTCCTCCTTAAAGTTCGTTGCTTCGTTCATTCGTTCGATGCCGATTGTGTGTTTAATGTGGGAATAACCCACCATACCAAAGAAAACACACAACCAGGCAGACGAACGAACGGACGAATAAATAATCTTAAAACTGATGTATGACAAAGCTTACCTATCAAGCAAACCTTCCTTATTCATTGACCTCTTTGTAAGGAACGTCAATAATCCCGTTATTTTCGCTTGATTTACAAGTGTTGTTGAGTGATGGCAAAGCCATCTGAGACATTAATCCCCCAAGCAGTTGATTTATGGTTGATACACCATACTCAAGCTCCTTGTACTTCTTACGATATTTTTTATCGTGCTTTTTCTCCAGCTTTTTCTTAAGCTTTTTCTTGAGTTTTTTCTCAAGCTTGCTCATTCGCTTTTTTTCAAGCTTTTTTTGCCTCTTCTTATTTTTCTTCCTGGCTTTCTTGTGCTTTTTGTACTTCTTGAACTCAGCGCGAAATGCACTACCAGCATCTTCAATTGTAAAATCATTATTGTTGGAATATAAATCCTTTGACATTGTATTGTCCTCCTGTTTTTCGTTTTTAGCTTGACTTCTCATATGAGTTTTTGCTATAATGGGATTATAACACAAAAATTCATACAATAAAAATAACATTTGTATGACAAAGAAATTTCACAATTTTAACTTAAATGACGGATTAAACAGGAGGATGTCTATGGCAGAATACAAAATTCTCGAATATGACTACGGTTTCTTTATAAATAATTATGTCGGAAATTATAAAATGCGCGAATACCAAGGTGAAAAATGCATAGTATCTGATGAATATTTCAATGAAGGCAATAATAAAACAGAGCTTAAAATCAAGGAGATCTTCGTTGATGAATATAAGGAAAACCAGTATGTAGTTATGAAGCTTTCAAAAATTGATATAAAAAATGATAACCAGATTATTGAATTTTGTAATACATACGGTCTTCCTTTTTCGTCTGTTACTATCACAGATAACATAGAGGAAAATACCAAAATCAGGAGATTATATGATTGTATAATTGAGGATACACACCCCTTTTATCATCGCGATTGTATGACACGGGAAGATTTTTGTAAATATGTAGTAAGTGCCAGAAGTTACTTAACATTATTGAGTGAGCTAAAAAGCAAAACTCCTGATATGAAAAAACTTATATGCAGTTTACTACACATACTTATTTTTGAAAGGATTTGGGATAAATGTTTTAATGACCTCGAAGAGCATATTAATTATACTTTAACAGGACAATTCAGATTGAATTTACAATATGAAGAATTCGATGCTTTACATAGCGGTTCTGTTGACAAGATTTTAAATGCATTATCTGAATTCTGTAAGCGTACTTCAAAAAAATCAGAAGAATTAAGGAATTATTCTGATAACATACTTGCTTTTATCAGCAAATTAATGTCTTACATTGAACAAAATGGCTATTCTATTAGCATTGACGAAAATTATGACATGACATCTGAAAACAAATTTGCGTATAATCAGGAGTTAAAACAAATTGCTTGTAAAATAAGCTCTATTGTACTTGCAGACAGCATTACTGAAGGTATTGCAAATGTGCGTCAGGTTATGTATCCAAATATCAACGAAAAAAGTAAATTCAGAGCCATTCATAAATACCGATATATGTATGAGGGGATATATCAGGAACTCTTTTTATTATGTACTAACGGAGAACGTATTCATAAATGTCAGAATGTTACATGCAACAAATATTTCATATCAAATACTAACAGAAAAAAGTTTTGTAGTCATCAATGTGCCACAACAGTCGCAAAAAGGAGGCAGCGTGAAAGAGATCAGGCTGACCCGGACAGAGAAAGACAAGAGCCTGGATTCCGGGGGAGAAAATCAAAATCCTGAAATAATGTAAGAGTATGATTCATTCTTTCGGATAATGCAAAAACACTTCCCTGTCCCGTTCCTTGGATTTCAGAAACCGGAAGTAGAACTTTTCATCTTCACTCAGCATTTTGAATTCCAGAAGTGAGTTAAGCGATTGTAAATATGGAATATCCGGAGCTGAAATGGCAATTGATGACAGACTTTTACTGGTAAAATATGATATCACATTATTTCTTGCCTTGTCACTGTTAAAGAGTCTGAATAGTATATTATCAAATTCCTTATCCGGATTCTTGTGTAGAATGGATGCAAGATTAAGCATTTTTTCTGTTTTCTTTTTCTTGTTTCCATTTGCTTTCTTAATCCTATTTTTAAGCCAGCGGTATGAAATGAAACACACATCATCACCCCAATAGAAGATCCTGCTAAATATATCCGATACAATAGAATGCATATTGAAATAGAAATATGCCAAAGCTTTTGAGGAGCTCTTCTTTTTGATTTGCTTTCTGATGTAGTTCCTTCCGCACCTCAGTTCCATTCTGAGAATGTCCTTATATCGTTCCTGAATATCTTCCGGATAATTCTGGTCAATTGTCGCCTTGTGTTTGTTATACAGAACAAATTCTGTTTTGTTTGTGTCGTTTACGATATTAACAGAATCTTTCTGACTGTATGAAGGACATTTTTCTTCAAGCTGGTTATTCAGATGATAGCCACAATGCAGAGGAAGCTTTCTTATTAATCCTATATACTCATGAATGATATTTTCAGGTATATCATGAATGTCCTTTGTGATATCAATACGGCTAAGCTTAAAATAGTCAATCCCAGTTATGTCGGGAATAAGTTTATTAAAAATACTATTAATCATTTTGTCAAGAATACAGACGGAACGTACAAAGTCATCAGCATTAAATATTTTGTTTTCATAGGTGCCGGGTTCAATCAATCTGGATGGATTTACAACTAAAAAAGTTTATACGGATATAAGGCACCTTTTTTCTTCAGTTCATTTTGAGTACATTTGCGGAATGAAATAATTATTCCGTCCTGTGCGTATGTAAGGCATTTATAAATGCCGTCTGTATCAAATCTTTTCAAGTTTTGGCTAAGTTGCCCATAATTCTCGTAAGTGAGTAAGCAATTAAGTTCAAAAGTATGTATGAAGTAAGTGTTCATTTCAGACCTCCAAAAATTTTTTTAGTTTATTGTTGGTCCGAAATAAAAAATAATAATGAACATTACTTTAATTTAATTATATTATAAGTATTATAGGTAGTATAGTAATATTTATTAATAGTATTATACCCATTATATAGTGGTATTTCTATATAATGGGTAGGGGGTGTGCTGTCTTTATGTGGGATAAATAAGGCTGAGATAATAATTATATATACAAACAAAAGTGTCATGCTATAAAAATTGCATGACACTTTTCTATCATTTGTGTTTCAGATATTCCATGATACTATCTTTTGTGATCTTCCATCTGTTTCCTATCTTGAATGCATCTATCTCACCGCTGTGAATCAAATCGAGCAAAGTGTTCTTTCCAACTTTCAAAAGCTTCTGACACTCCTTAAAGGTTAATATATCAGGAATCTTTTCAAACATAAAACACCAATCCTTTCAAGAATATAAAGCTTTTTCGGTTTGTTTATGGTTATATTAGTGTTTAACAGTTCTGACAGTAAAGTCAGAAAATCCGTTGATATATTATCCCTGTATAAACCAGGAAGGAGGAAAAACTTATGACAAAAATTACGGTTGAGGCAGTCCTGAAAGCACTGGAATACGCAGCACTTGCAATTTATGGAGTTGTAAAGGTCTGCAAAAAAGAAACTGACAACAAAACCAAAAAGGAGTAACTATGTTCACCAACCGCTATATTACAAGAGGAGTACGATCGGAAATACCGGTTGTACTCCAGATTTTTATGTGGGACTGTATTTCAGCAGTTCCCGAAAAAGATTATCTGCAAATTTTCAGATTGTTTGAATGTTATGGAAAGCAAAAAATTGTTCACAATCAGGAAGTCCCTGAACACAAGCGTGAATATCTGCTTGCAGTTCCTGAACCGGTTAATGCAAAGATCTACGTTATTGATGATGGTGATCATTGCACTATGTTGCTTGCAGAAGAATATTGAAACTAAGAGCCGATCCACTGCGACCGGCTCCAACTATTTTACGGAGGAAAGAGAATATGAAAGAAAAACTTATTTGTTCACATTGCGGAGAAATAATTGACAATGATGACTACGGACACATAAACGGAGAAGTTATCTGCTCAGATTGTATCGAAAGATACTGTATAACCTGTGAACGCTGCGGTTCACTTATCTGGGATTCTGACAACTATGGCGATAATTATACCACACTTTGTCGTTCCTGTTATGAAAATCATTACATTCGCTGCTATGAATGTGGTACCCTGCTTTATAACGACGATTCCTACGAATATGATGGAGAGTATTATTGCAGAGAATGTTATGACAACGTTTGTTGTAGTGATTCAATCCATGATTACAATTACAAACCTGATCCTGTCTTTTATGGCAATGATAATCGTTACTTCGGCGTTGAGCTGGAAATAGATATTGGCGGCAAGACTTGTCCCAACGCTGATGAAATTCTTGCCATTGCCAACGACTTAGACGAACATATTTACATAAAGTCAGACGGTTCACTAAATGACGGTATGGAAATTGTGACCTATCCAATGACGCTTGATTATCACAAAGAGTTTTGCTGGAAAGATATAATGCGCAAGGCTGTATCCCTTGGCTATCGTTCCCATCAGACCAGTACCTGCGGACTTCACATTCATGTCAATAGAAACAGTCTCGGTGAAACTTCACAAGAACAGGAGGAAGTTATTTCCCGTATTCTTTACTTTGTAGAACAGCATTGGAATGAATTACTGAAATTTTCCCGCCGTTCAGAAGCTACCATGAATCGCTGGGCAGCAAGGTATGGTTACGAGTCCACACCAAAAGCAATTATGTATAAAGCAAAGAAAAATTGCTGTGGACGTTATGCCGCTGTCAATCTCTGCAACTATTATACTGTGGAATTCAGAATGTTCAGAGGAACGCTTAAATACAATACTTTAATTGCCGCATTGCAGCTCGTCAACGAGATTTGCAATGCGGCTTTTTCTATGTCTGACGAAAAAATGCAGAAACTTTCATGGTCTGATTTTGTATCAGGACTTAGCGAATCGGAACTGATTCAGTATCTTAAAGAACGTAATCTGTACATCAATGAAACTATCGATGCAGAGGAGGAAATGTAATATGTGTGCATTATTTGGCTGGCTTGACTGTGGTAAGAAATTACCGCATAAGCTTTTAAAGAAATTTACTCAGGAACTGGCAAATACCGCTGAAGAACGTGGAACAGATGCAAGTGGGATTTCTTATGTGCAAAATGGCAAAATCAAGATTTACAAAAAGGCAAAGCCAGCCCATAAGATAAAGTTTACCTTTCCGGAAGTTACAACTGCTGTTATGGGCCACACCAGACTTACAACACAGGGCAATCAGAAGTTTAACTTTAACAATCACCCGTTTTACGGCAAGGCAGATAAAGAGTTTGCCTTCGCTCATAATGGAGTGCTGTATAATGACAAGACACTCAGAAAGGAAAGACATCTGCCTAAAACTCACATTGAAACAGACAGCTATGTTGCAGTCCAGCTTATTGAGAAACAGGGCAATCTGAATTTTGAAAGTTTAAAAAATATGGCTGAAGATGTTCAGGGCAACTTCACATTTACTATACTTGACCAGTACAACACACTTTACTTTGTGAAGGGTTCAAGTCCTATGTTCCTGATATACTTTGAAAAATTTGGACTGTTTGCGTATGCCTCAACTGAAACCATAATGAAAAAAGCTGCAAGAAAATCTGGACTGAACAAATACAGGTACAGTAGAATCTTGCTGAACGAAGGTGATATTCTCTCAATTGACAAAAACGGAAAAACAGAAGTGTCAGAGTTTGAAACATTCTCATATCAATACAGTCTTGGCTATTCCAGTGATTATGGCTGTCACGAAGAACTGTTGCTTGAAATGTGTACTTGCTTCGGCGTGTCAGAAGAAGATGTAATGCTGCTCCTTGACTTTGGCTATACAGCTGACGATATAGAGGAAATGCTCATGAATTCTGACTTACTGGAAGAAACTCTGTCTGACATAAAAGAGCTGAACAAGTATGAGGATCTGTGGGAGTACTGTGAAAAAATACACTGAAATTTTCAGCGTGAAATTTCATTTTAAAGGATGTATAATGGACGTTGAGATTGAAAAATTCAGAGAGGTTTACAGGGAAATTGCTCAGCAAACCAGCGTTGAAACTGCAATGACCATACATAAATTGTTCGGTGGGCAGCAAATATCCTTTCCAAAGAAGCTCTACAGTTCAAATTATGTAAATAAATGTATCAGAAAAAGTTATAACGGCGGAAATATCCGTGAACTGGCACGTCAGTTCGGTTTATCCGAACGTCGTGTCAGACAGATTTTGCGTAATTTTTAGAAAGAAAAACAGGCTGTACAACGCACGAACAGCCTGTTTTTTTCTCAGAGTAATCTCCTCTGAGAAAATTGTAAATACCGTTTTTTCTTTTTTAATTATACATAATAGTACACAATCTGTCAATAGATTTACTACAATTTATACAATCTTTGTGCAATATCACAAATTTATATGCTATAATTTGAACTATTCGCCGTCAAAATTATCGTCAGATATGGAGGTACTTTAAATGTCAAGAAAAGGTGAAAACATTTATAAACGCAAAGACGGAAGATGGGAAGGAAGATTTCTGGAATCGTATAATCCTGATGGAAAAGGCAGATATCATTCGGTTTATGCTACAAGCTACACAGAGGTCAGGGAAAAGCTCAAAAGCTATAAAACAACGGCCGTTAAGAATCCTGTAAGAAGTTCAAAGCTTGCAAAATACTGTGCCGAACGGCTTGGTATGGTTAAACTGAATCACAAGGAATCCACTTACTGCAAGTATAGAAATATCTGTGAAAATCATATACTGCCTGTATTTGCAGGATTAAACATTAGCCTTATTTCGGTTGAACTGATTGAGAATTTTCTTGCTGACAGGCTGAATAATCATAAATTTTCTTCCAAGACAGTGAAGGATATCCTTTGTGTTCTAAAACAAATTTTTGCTTTTGCCGAAGAATCGGGAGCAAATGTTATTTGCAATTTTGACCATATACGCCAGAAAAAGAACGAAATGCGTGTTCTTTCCAGTGATGAACAAAAAATTTTATCTGATTATCTGCTAAAAGACATGGCTTTAGATAAGCTTGGTATTTATTTAAGCCTGTATACCGGTATCAGGA
>CAKSJL010000015.1 GCA_934463345.1 uncultured Oscillospiraceae bacterium
TCGTCTGACGCACTGGCAGAAGATCCGACTGAAGAGCCGGCAGCTGAACCGGATGAAAATGAAAACGGCGGTGACAGCAATGCCGGATAAACAGATGACGAGAGCTGAAAAGATACGATACTGCGCAATTGCAAGGTGGGTCATATATGTAATTATGATATTTGCAGGCGTTGTTATTATGAATATCGGACAAAGCGTTAAGCCCATGATACTTATACCGCTTTGCATCTGTATATGCATGAACGAGGGAGAATATACTGCGGCTGTGCTTGGAGGGATCTGCGGACTTCTTACTGATTTTTCCTGCGACACTGTTTTCGGCTACAGCTCAGTTTTCATGATAGCCTTCTGTGTTGCAACAGTTCTGATGTTCAAGCATTATCTCTTGCAGAACCTTATAAATATAATCTGGATGACTGCGCTGTTTTCTTTCATCTATGAGGTCTGCAAGTACTTTTTCTATTACAGCATGTGGAATTATGAGGGATCGGGATACGTTTTTAAAAGCATAAGTATTCCATGTATAGTATATACGACAATTGCTGCCCTGGTCATATGGCTTCTTATAAGACCTGTACTCAAAAGGTTTTATCCAAGACGTGCAAAGACGATTGAAGAGGCTATGAAGCTGTAAGGGAGCAGTCGTGAAAAGGAAATGGGGCATTGCGTTTACTGTAGTGCCGCAGATTGTTAATGAAAGGGCAATTTTTAAATTATTCAGGGGATGCCCTCTCTTGCAGGGCATCCCCTCTTGAAAATCAAAGATTTTCAATTCACCCCTTGCGGAGCGCTTCTAAGGCAGGGAATTTCGTCCTCTGCGGAGGATGACCAAGGGCTTTGCCCTTTGGATACCCACAGCCTTTGAAAAAGCTGGCGAAACTTTTACTTCGCCATTCGGCGGGGATAACTTTTCATTCACAATCTGGGGCATTGCAAAAACTGCAATGCCATTTGTTTAAGCATCAGTCTCCGGCTGCTGCTTAGGAAAGGAAAGCTATGAGAGAAATTCTTGAAAGACTTCGTACTGCATTTCTGGCAATTCTGGTCGTGATCGCAGTTGCGCTTGGACTGATAAGACTTATGACCGTTCAGATAGTAAACGGAGACACATATCTCCAGCAATCTGAATACACCTCCGTATACACACAATCCATAAAAGCAACAAGAGGACAGATAGTTGATTCGGACGGAAATGCAATAATCGAAAACAAGGTCGGCTTTAACGTTATCATTGACGATACCTACTTCCCCTCTGACAACAAGGAAGCAAATGAAATCATCATGCAGACCGTTGAAATACTCAAAGAGGCAGATCGTGAATGGAATGAAACACTTCCGATAACCGATACGATGCCGTATGAATTTGAAAAGAACAGGGAAAGCGACGTCGAAAAGCTCAAGAGCCTTATCGGTGTAAATGTCTATGCAACAGCTGAAAACTGCATTGACAAGCTTATAGATGACTACGAAATATCCGATACGGATTACACTCCGTCAGAACAGAGAATTATAGCCGGCATCCGCTACGAAATGAAGCTCAGGGACTTTTCCCTCGGCAACACATTTACTCTCTGCGAGGATATTCCGATTGAAACTGTTACAAAGCTCAAAGAGCTTGGCGTAAAGCTCAAGGGCATAAACATCACCGAGGACGCTGTCAGACAGATAGCAGTCGGCGATGTTATCCCGCACGAAATAGGAACAGTCGGACCGATCTTTGCAGAGGAATGGGATGAGCTTAAAAAGAAAGGCTACGCCATGAACGATATCGTCGGCAAAAGCGGTATTGAAAAGGCTCTTGAGGACGAACTCAGAGGTGAGGACGGAACAAGGACGATAACCCTTACAAACGGCGAGGTGACCTCAGCTGAGGTCACAGACGAGGCAAAGGGCGGACACACAGTCAAGCTTACTATCAACAGCGACTATCAGAGAGATCTCCAGGATATACTGGTAAACTTCATGTCAGAGCTGAGAACACAGCCGGAATACAGCAATGTCGAATGCGGCTCACTGGTTGTACTGGATGTAAAGAGCAATGCAATACTTGCAATGGCAACTGCTCCGACATACGACTTAAAAAAATACAAGTCCAACTATGACGAAATTGCAAACGGCGACAATGAACCTCTTCTCAATCGTGCAACAAACGGTCTTTACCGTCCTGGCTCGACATTCAAGACAATTACGGCAACCGCCGGACTTAACGAGGGAATTGTAACCGGCGAATCAACATATACCTGTAACCAGAAAATGAAATTCTATGATATAACCGTCGGCTGTACAGGATGGCACAACGATATTGCAGTTGCCCAGGCGCTGAGAGTTTCATGCAACATATACTTCTATGAGCTTGGCAGACGTCTTGGTATTGACAAGATCACAGAATATGCAAGTCTTTACGGATACGGTCAGCACACAGGAATTGAAACCGGCGATTCGGCAGGACAGATAGGAAATCCTGAAACCTTTAACGAGCTTGGGATCGACTGGACTGTCGGTCAGGTTCTTCAGGCTTCGATCGGTCAGTCAGAAACTGCGGTTACTCCCCTTCAGATGGCAACAGTTGCTTCAACAATTGCAAACCATGGCGTAAGATACAAAACTCATCTTGTTGACAGCATCTATGATTATTCCATGGATAACCAGATTGAACAGTATGAACCGCAGGTGGCTGACAAAATCAATTTAAACTATGACTATGTTTATGACTATGTAATAAACGGTATGGTTCAGGCTTCGGAAAACAACTTCCCTGCTGAATACTCCCTTTCAAACCTGGGCTTTGATGTTGCCATAAAAACCGGTACTCCTCAGAACTGGCGTAACGGCGATGAGCTTACAGACAGTTGCTTTATCGGCTTTGCTCCGGCATACGATCCGCAGATAGCATTTGCAGGAATGATCGAGGGCGGCGAATACTCAAAGTATATGATAAGAAGCATTATTCAGTCATATTACAAAAACTGCGACGAGGAAAGCGATTATTCAGACGTTAAAATAAATTATCTCCAGACCCCTACAGAAGCCGCAACAGACAGCAGCGGAAATCCAGTCACACAGCCGCAGACAGAGGCTCAGACAACAGAACCTGCTGAATAATATAACGAGGCAGCACCGAAAAACGGTTCTGCCTCGTTTCGTCATGTTACACAACATCAAACACTATAAATCATTCATATTACACGATTTTAATAACGAAGCTTATTTTCGCTTTGACTTTTCCGCTTTTTATGGTATAATATATAATGAATTATTGAAGTAGTTTGCAATAGTTTATTTTTGTCTGGGCGGTGAAATCAATAATATGTCAGAGGTTATAGCTGTTGCCTCCGGAAAAGGAGGAACAGGAAAATCAACGGTTTGTGCCGGTATCGGGACTGCGCTTGCTGCTTCCGGTTTTTCGGTGATACTGCTTGAGCTTGACTTCGGTTTCAGATGCCTTGATGTTTTTTTCGGACTTGACGGAAAAGTCAGATATGATATCTACGATTATTCCTGCGGAAGGTGTCTTTTAAAGGAATGTATAAACAAAGTCACATCCGTTCCGGGGTTAAGCCTTATTTGTGCTCCGTCAGAAATCTATGCGGAACCTGATGAACAAAAGCTTAGCGAGGCTCTTTTTCGTCTGAAAGAGCTTTATGATTTTGTTATTATTGACGTCGGCGCAGGAAAACATAATGACCTTACAGAAATAATGAAGCAGGCGGACAGAATTTTTCTTGTCACAACGCCTGACGATATAAGCATACGGGCTGTTTCGCATCTTTCTGAAAAGCTTTACAGGATGGGATGTACAGACCAGAGGCTTATTATAAACAGAATCCACAAAAAATATATAGAAAATGAAATTGTTGAAAATCTCGATTATGTAATAGATAAAAGCGGTCTGCAGCTTATCGGAGCTGTTCCTGAAAGCATGGATCTGACTCTTTTCTATGGCAGCGGAAAGCACCTTTCGGAAAGCTCATCCGTATATGCAGTATTTTCTGCAATTGCCGGACGTATATGCGGAGAAAACAAACCGCTGACAATAAAGTAATAAATTAGTTTTTGAAAGGATAAAGCAATGACAATAGCTATTATAGCTCATGATTCAAAAAAGGAGCTGATGGTTCAGTTCTGTATAGCCTACTGCGGCATATTGTCCAAATACAATCTATGCGCAACAGGCACCACCGGCAAGCTTGTCAGTGAAGCAACCGGTCTTAAAATCCAGCGGTATCTGAGCGGCGCACAGGGGGGCGGTCAGCAAATCGGCGCAAGGATTTCCTGTAATGAAATTGATGTACTTCTGTTTTTCAGAGATCCTATAAACCCGAAGGCGAGCGAGCCTAACGACATAAATCTTTTAAGACTCTGTGACGTACACAATGTTCCTGTCGCAACAAATATTGCAACAGCAGAAGCTCTTATAATGGCTCTTGAAAGAGGAGATCTTGACTGGCGTGAAATCGGCAACCCGAGAATATAAAGCAATGCTGTAATCGTCCCCGAAAAGGGACGATTTGTTGGTATTGCCGCAAAGATTATGATAAAACCGGCATGCTGTCCTGCCGTAAATGACAGCCGTTTCCGATATCCTCTCAAAAAATCCGGAAACGAAAATGGAGAATTATATGGCACTCAACATAAAAAGACCTAACGGTACAGAAGATGTTACATACAAGAACATAAACAAATGGTACACTGTTGAAAGAACGGCAAGAGATGTTGCCAATCAGTTCGGCTTTCACGAAATAAGAATACCGACATTTGAAAATACTGAGCTTTTCCAGCGTTCTGTCGGCGAAACAACAGACGTTGTACAGAAAGAAATGTATTCCGTAATTGCAAAGGAAACAAAGTTTACTCTTCGTCCGGAGGGAACAGCCGGAACTATAAGAGCCATGCTTCAAAACGGTATGCTCAACGAAGCTCTGCCGCAGAAAGCATTCTACATCCTTTCCTGCTTCAGACACGAAAGACCGCAGGCAGGCAGACTGAGAGAATTTCACCAGTTTGGTGTTGAAATGGCAGGAAGCCCCCTCCCGTCAGCAGATGCGGACGTTATTCTTATGGCTGATACTATAATTAAACAGCTGGGAATCAAAAATGTTGAGCTGAAAATAAATTCCATAGGCTGTCCGGAATGCCGTACAGAATATCACAAGGCTCTCAGAGCTTATTTTGAGGACAAGAAGGATCAGCTCTGTGATACATGCCTTTCAAGGCTTGAAAAGAATCCTATGCGTATCCTGGACTGCAAAAGCCCGATATGCTCCGAAATTGCAAAGGACGCTCCGGTCATAACCGATTATCTCTGCGAGGAATGTGCCGACCACTTTGCAAAGCTCCAGTCATACCTTAAAAATCTCGGACTTGAATTCACTGTTGACCCGAAGATCGTAAGAGGTCTTGACTACTATACCAAAACTGTATTCGAATTCGTCACCACCGACATCGGCGCACAGGGCACAATCTGCGGCGGCGGACGCTATGACGGTCTTATCAGGCAGCTTGGCGGTCAGCAGACTCCGGCTCTTGGATTTGCTATGGGTCTTGAAAGACTTATTCTTACAATGGAAAATCAGGGAGCGCTTTTGGACGAGGATGAAGGCTGCTCGCTTTACATTGCACCAATGGACGAAAACGCTGTCCCGGAGGCTATGAAGATTGCAAGGGAAATACGTCTTGCCGGCTTCAATGTTGAATTCGATACAATCGGAAGAGGACTTAAAGCACAGATGAAATACTCTGACAAAATCGGTGCGTCATTTACAATGGTTTTGGGAGACAATGAAATCTCATCCAAAACTGCAAAGCTTAAAAACATGAAAACAGGCGAACAGACGGAAGTAAAGCTTGACGATGCAATTGCTGTGACATTTTCGGACATCGCCCTGAACGACATGTTTGACGATATATTTGAATAATTTAGCGGAATGGAGATAGGAAATTAAAATGGCAGATAACATGAACGGACTCAAGCGCACACACTACTGCGGAGAAGTCACAGAAGAAGGAACCGAGGTTACAGTCGGCGGATTTGTTCAGAAAATTCGTGACCTTGGAAACCTTATATTCATTGATTTAAGGGACAAGACAGGCATAGTTCAGCTTGCATTCAACGATACTACCGACAGGGAGATCTTTGAAAAGGCTTCAACATGCAGGAGCGAATTTGTACTGATGGCAAAGGGAGTTACAGCTAAAAGAGCGAGCGTCAACAAGGATATTAAAACCGGTGAAGTTGAAATAATTGTTTCTGATTTAAGAATACTTGCAAAGGCTCAGACTCCTCCTTTTGAGATCACCAATGAAACAAAGGTCAACGAGGAGCTGAGGCTCAAGTACCGTTATCTTGATCTGAGACGTCAGCCGCTTCAGCAGAATCTTATAATGCGTCACAAAATTGCAAAGGCTGCCCGTGAATACTTCTATGCAAACGATTTTACGGAAATTGAAACGCCTATGATGATGAAGTCCACTCCGGAGGGCGCAAGAGACTATCTTATCCCTTCGAGAGTCCACAATGGCAAATTCTATGCGCTTCCACAGTCACCGCAGATCTACAAGCAGCTCCTTATGGTTGCGGGAATGGACAGATACATTCAGCTTGCAAGATGTTTCCGTGACGAGGATCTGAGAGCTGACAGACAGCCGGAATTTACACAGATCGACCTTGAAATGTCCTTTGTCGACGTTGAGGATATACTTTCCATGACTGAGGGCTTTATATCATATCTTTTCAAAAATGTGCTTGATATGGAAATTCCGACTCCGCTGCCAAGACTCAGCTATACAGAGGCTATGAACCGCTATGGCTCAGACAAGCCTGATACACGCTTTGGCATGGAGATACAGGATATTTCCGACATGGTCGCAGAATGCAGCTTCGGAGTATTTGCAGACGCTGTTAAAAACGGCGGAAGCGTCAGAGCAATTGTCGCAAAGAATTCCTCCTCTGTACTGACAAGAAAGGAAATTGACAAGCTTACTGAAATGGTGAGAGGAATAGGAGCAAAGGGTCTTGCGTATGTAAGATGGGTTGACGAAAAGCCTTCATGCTCGTTTGCAAAATTTTTCAGTGAGGACGAGCTTAAAGCCATTCTTGAAAGAATCGGCTGCGAAAGAGGCGATACAGCTCTTATTATTGCCGACAAGAACAAGGTTACTCTTCCTGTTCTGGGTGCGCTCAGACTTCAGGTTGCAAAGAAGCTTGACATAGTTCCTGCCGGAAAGTTCAACTTCCTCTGGATAACTGACTTCCCATTCTTTGAATATGACGAGGATTCACAGTCATATGTTGCTATGCACCATCCGTTTACAATGCCTAACGATGAATGCATACAGTATCTTGACAGCGCACCGGAAAAGGTGTTTGCAAAGGCATTTGACCTTGTACTTAACGGAACAGAGCTTTCGTCCGGTTCTATCCGTATCACTGACTATGAGCTTCAGCAGAAAATGTTCCAGGCTTTAGGTCTTACAGATGAAGAAATTGAGGCAAAGTTCGGATTCCTTGTTGAGGCTTATAAATATGGCGCACCTCCGCACGGCGGTCTTGGAATCGGTCTTGACAGACTGGCTATGGTTATGCTGGGTGCTGAAAGCCTGAGAGATGTTACGGCATTCCCGAAGGTTCAGAACGCAAGCGAGCTTATGAGCGAATGCCCGTCGCCTGTTGACGCTGAAAGCCTTGATGTGCTGGGTATAAGCGTTGTAAAATCCGAGGACGATGAAAAATAAGCGCCAAAACAAAATTACCGGCAACGACAGAATAATACTAAAACAAATAAGGGGATGTCCTTTTTCAGGATATCCCCTTAAAAATTTACTCAGCTAAAGAAAATCAGCTTTAATATCATTGCGATGACCAGAACTGCTCCGATGACTGATGTTATAGTGTAAATTTTCTTTGATTCGCTGTCGTGCTTTTCCTTTGCAAGATAGTAAATTCCTGTCCCCAGTATCATAACGCCTATGATGATACCAATAATACTTATAACCATAGCTTCCTCCTTTTTTATTTTTAATACATGTGGGGGTATATGTATATTATACACATGGGGGTATACCTTGTCAAGTATTCAGCAAAAAAATATGCATTATTTCAAAACATATTATAACTTCTGTAACATTTCCCCATATTTCTGAATATTATATATTGAAGGCAATACCGCATAAAGACTGTGCGGGTGTTGCCTGAAGTATTTATTTCAAAGCCGTTTTATAACGCTTTCTTATGGATACAAATTTGAAACAGGAGGAAATTTCATGAGCGATTATGCAAATAACTGCGGTGAAGCTGTTCCGGTCAAGGTCAACAGAGTATTTGACAGTTGCAGCGACAAGGATTGTATAACCGGCGTTCAGGTCACGCTTGAAGCAGCTTTGCCGGAATCTGCAACAATTATAAAATCGAGATGTATAACCACGTCTGACGTCTGCATGACAATAGAACCGATCCCCTTCAACAAGGGCTTTTATTCTGTTGATATAACCTTTACATTTAATGTTGAACTTGCGGCGTATACAACGGCATGTTCAACTCCGACAATAATCAGCGGTACAGCTTCTGTAAGCAAAAACTGCATTCTCTACGGAAGCGAAACCAACTCGAAAACATTTTCAAGCGATGGCTCTGTTATCGGCACGACCGGAGAATGCTGCAATACAATAAATCCGCCGGTCGCATTGGTTCAGGCGGTTTCGCCACTTGTACTTGAAGCAAAAATTGCAACTGTATGCACCGGCTGCGAATGCGGTCAGACAGAGGGCTGCACTGCCACGAGAGGCGTTTTTCTTACAATAGGACTTTTCTATGTTGTAGAGCTTGTAAGACCGGTTACAGTGATGGTTCAGACCTATCCTTATACGATTCCACAGAAGGAATGCTGCTGCGATACTGAAAGTCCATGCGAAGTATTTGACAGAATAAGATTTCCGGTTGAGGAATTCTCACCCAAAAAGGCTTCAAAGCCGAATTATACCGGAGGCTGCGGATGCGGAGGAATAAGCTCGGCAAGACTTAATCCGCCGCCGCTTTCTGACGAGATTTCAGATGATTGCTGCGCCGACTGACATAGCTTGTAAACGGACGGTTTAACAGCCGTCCGTACGCATATAACAGGAGTAATAAATGAGAAGTAAATCAGATATTCTGCCAAAACATAAAAAAATCATAGCTGCTGCGGCTGTCCTGATAGTATCTGCGGCGGTATTGTTTTTCTATATTGAATCGGGAATAAGAAAATATTCATCTGACGTCTGTGCGGATTACTGTCGGGCATGGCTCAGCGAATCGGTCAGCAACTCAGTCAGCAGTGTGCTTGAAAAAACCGGTACGCAGTATTCTGACCTTTCAGCAGAGGTTTATGACGAAAACGGACGGCTCGTTTCGGCAAAGCTTTGCAGCAGCAACATCAATATAATACAGAACATGATAATTTCAGAAGTAAACAAAAGCATCGGAAACCTTGAAAGTGAAACCATAACTGTTCCGTCAGGATCTCTGAGCGGACTATTTCTTTTAAGCGGAAGAGGACCGGACATAAAGGTAAAGCTTATACCTGCCGGAAGCGCTCAGGCAGAGCTTAAAAGCAGCTTTGAATCCGCCGGAATAAACCAGACTTGTCATAAGATCTCACTTGATATAAAAGCCGAGGCAAGGGCAGTTTTTCCATACAGCAGCGAAAAAATAACGGTTAATTTAAACTGCATACTTGCTGAGAACATAATAATCGGAGAAGTTCCGCTTATTTCAGCAAACTGATAATTATGACCCGTTCGTGCATTCAGTCATGTATAATTTATACATATTTTCAGATAATAATTCACAGGGAATAACATTAAGAACTTGTTCACATAGGATTTGTGCATAGATTTTCGAGCATAATTTGACTGAGAACAAGGCAAAGATTTGCAGGCATATGACGTATGGCAAGAATTTTTAACGCAGTTATCAGACAAATTTGCCGAAAAGATATGTGCAATAGCCTATGAGAACAAGTTCTAAGTCAATACCGCACAAAGATTGTGCGGTTTTACCTTAAGAGAATCAGATATTCAGGAGGTCAAATATGAACGAGATGTTTTGTTTTCAGTGCCAGCAGACGGCGCACAACAAAGGCTGTGAAGGGAAAATTGGCGTATGCGGAAAAAAATCTGACACAGCAAATTATCAGGACGAGCTTATCGGAGCGCTGATCGCTCTGGCTAAAGCCGCAGAATCAGGAAATCCGGACTCAGAAACAGACGGGTTTATGCTAAAGGGGCTTTTTACGACGATCACAAATGTAAATTTCAACAACGAGACAATAAGAAGTTTAAAAACGGAAATTGAAAGCGAAAAAAGAAGAATTAACTCCGGACACTTTGAAAATTACAATATGAGCAACGTCTGGGACGCTGACGAGGATATACGCTCCCTTAAATCGCTGATTCTTTTTGGTATAAAGGGTATGGCGGCTTATGCCTATCATGCGCTTGTACTCGGAAAGAGCGACAGCAGCGTGAATAGCTTCTTTTACAAGGCGCTGAGAGCCATTTCAGACGAAAATAGCCCTGAAAGGCTTCTGGAACTTGTGCTTGAAACAGGCGAAATGAATCTGAAATGCATGGCTTTGCTTGATGAAGCAAACACTGATGCATACGGCGAACCTGTTCCGACAGAAGTCCCTCTGACGATAGAAAAAGGACCGTTTATTGTGGTAAGCGGTCACGATCTTCACGACATGAAGCTTTTGCTGGAGCAGACAAAGGACAAGGGCATCAATATTTACACTCACAGTGAAATGCTTCCGGCGCATGGCTACCCTGAGCTAAAAAAATACAGCCATCTTAAAGGAAACTTCGGTACAGGCTGGCAGAATCAGCAGTCGGAGTTTCACAATATACCTGCGCCCGTACTCTTTACTACAAACTGCATAATGCCTGTCCGCCAGAGCTACAGTGATCGTGTGTTTACAACATCAGTTGTATCATATCCTGAAATGGTGCATATAGGCAACGACAAAGATTTTACTCCGGTTATTGAAAAAGCGATTGAGTGCGGCGGGTATGATGAGGACAAAGAAATGACGGGCATGAACGGAGGTCATACGGTTGTAACCGGCTTTGCGCATAATGCAGTCCTGTCAAATGCTGAAAAGATTATAAAGCTTGTCAAGGAAGGAAAAATAAAGCATTTCTTCCTTATCGGCGGCTGTGACGGTGCGTCACCCAGCAGAAGCTACTATACAGATTTTGCAAAGCTTACTCCTCCTGATACCATAATTTTAACGCTTGCCTGCGGAAAGTACCGAATAAACGATCTCGAACTCGGCGATATCGAGGGCATTCCGAGAATCCTTGACTGCGGACAGTGCAATGATGCCTACAGCGCTATAAAGATTGCTCTTGCTCTTGCAGATGCTTTCGGCTGCGGCGTTAACGATCTTCCGCTGACGCTTGTGCTTTCATGGTACGAACAGAAGGCTGTCTGCATTCTGCTGACGCTTTTATATCTCGGCATAAAGAATATCTATCTCGGTCCTACGATCCCAGCCTTTGTGTCTGACAACGTTCTTAAAACGCTCGTTGAAAAGTATAATATAACTCCGGTCAGCACACCGGAAGAAGATCTCAAGAATATTCTGGGTTAAAAACAGACCGGACAGCCATTGAACTGACTGCCCGGTTCTTTCATTGCATTGATCCGGTAAAATATCTTACCGCTATAAATTATTCTTCCCTATCGTCCTTTACAGAAACGACAAGCTTTACCTTCTGTATTTTCTGATCCTCTACCGAAAGCACAGTCAGCTCAAACGCACCGCTTTGCACGTTCTCGCCCTCTGCAGCAATATGACCCAGAAGCTCCATGACCCATCCTCCGACAGTATTTGCGGAGCTTTCAATATCTCCCTCCGGAAGATCAAGCTTTTCCAGCAAATCGCTTATGCTCAGTTCACCTGAAACCTCATATTCATTCTCACTTATTTTCTGGAACGTATCCACAACCTCGTCATTTTCATCATAAATCTCGCCGACAAGCTCTTCTATTATGTCCTCCATCGTGATTATGCCCTTCGTTCCGCCGTACTGGTCAAGTATAACTGCCATATGCATCTTGTTTTTCTGCATTTCCTTCAAAGCCTCGCTTATAAGCTTTAAATCGGAAAGATGTATTACATCCTGTATAATTCCTGAAATATCCTCGCTGTTTTCACTGACCAGCCTGAAAAAGCTTTTATTGGTTATAACGCCTATAATATTATCAAGATTTTTTTCATACACCGGAAGCCTTGAATACATCTCGGTCAGAAACAGTTCCTTGATCTTTCCAAAATCCTCATTGCGCTCAACTGCTACAACATTTACTCTTGGTATAAGTATCTCATCAACCGTTATCTCGTCAAATTCAAGGGCTGATTTTACAAGGTCGCTTTCCTGTTCCTCCAGAACTCCCTGTTCCTCGATCTCCTCGATCATGTATTTAAGCTCATCCTCTGTAACGGTCGGCTGGCTCTCTTTCGGCTTCATTGCATTCTGAAGTATCTTGAAAAGGAATACGACCGGAGTCATAAGCTTTATCAAAAGCCACAGCGGCTCAGCCATAATAAGCGCTATGCTTTCAGCATGGCTCTTGGCATAGGATTTCGGCGTTATCTCACCAAAAACAAGAACCAGAATAGTCATTACAACCGTTGCAACCCCGACGCCGCCAGAACCCAGAATCTGAGTAAAAAGCACAGTACTTATCGAAGTCGAAAGAATATTTACGATATTGTTTCCGATAAGAATTGTCGTAAGGGCATCGTCAAAGGCGTTTGCAATTTTAAGTGCCTTCTGTGCCCTCTTATCCCCCTGGGCGGCATAATTTTTCAGTCTTATTTTATTAACGCTTGAAAATGCCATTTCACTGCCTGAAAAAATTGCGGATAACACAATCAGCAGTATTATAAGAATTACTCTTGACATAGTTCCTCCATACTTAAATATACTTTTTTTATAATATCATATTTTTCAAATTTTTGCAAGTATTTTTTAGAACCATCTTCACAAGATATGTGTGCGGATTTTCAAGCACAACTTTAACGCAGTATACGAAAAAATTTGCTGGAAAGACATGCGCATACGCTTGTGAAGACAGGTTCTTAAATCAGAGCGTTTCTGAAAATTGCTTATAGTCATTGCAATTCAGAACAAAATGTGATAAAATAAGTCTGAGAATAAAATTTAAGGATTTCACCGGACAGTATAAGACCCAGTCTGCACCAGAACGCATGCAGGTTCTGACAACAAACTTTGCTGTGCGGCAAATCCGGTACTGAAAGGCTGTGATGTTAGGGTTGGAAAAAAAGCTGGCTTTATATGGTTTTAACAATCTTACCAAAACCCTGAGCTTTAATATATACGATGTCTGCTATGCCAAGACCCAAAGAGAACAGGAAGATTATCTGAGGTACATTGATGAGCAGTACAATTCGGAAAGACTTACAAAGATCCTCTGCGATGTAACAAAAATGATCGGCGCTACAATCCTAAATATTTCAAAGCAGGATTATGACCCTCAGGGAGCGTCGGTCAATATTCTGATTGCGGAAGGTCACGTTGCTCCGGAGAATATTGACAAATCATGCAATCAGGGTATCATGCCACAGAGCGAAACTGTCCATGCTCATCTTGACAAGAGCCATGTTACAGTCCATACCTTTCCTGAATCACATCCGGAAAACGAAGTCTGTACCTTTCGTGTCGACATTGACGTTTCCACCTGCGGAGAGATATCCCCTCTGAACACTCTTGATTATCTTATAAGCAGCTTTGATTCCGATATCATAACCATAGACTACAGAGTAAGAGGTTTTACCCGGGACATGTGCGGAAAAAAATACTTTATAGACCATGATATCACTTCGATTCAGGACTATATTGACGAAAGAACGCTGACAAAATATGATGCCATCGATGTAAACGTCTATCAGTCAAATATTTTCCACACAAAAATGCTTATAAAGGAGATACAGCTCCAGAATTATCTTTTCAATACCGATGTCTATGAGCTTCATCCGAAGGAAAGACTTGATATTACCAACAGCATACGCCGTGAAATGATAGAAATTTTCAGCGGCATGAATATATATTGATATGGAGGCTTTGAATTGATTTTTGCTCAGAGTAATGCCCCGGTTTTAGAGGCAATGAAACAGCATCTGCAAAACAGAGTCGTTCCGTTTGACGTTCCGGGACATAAGGGCGGAAGAGGCACAAAGGAGCTTACCGACTTTCTCGGAACTGCCTGTCTTAAAGCGGACGTTAACTCTATGAAGCCGCTTGACAACCTATGTCATCCGGTATCTGTAATACGGGAGGCACAAAAGCTTGCAGCAGAAGCCTTTGGTGCGGCAAACGCATTTTTCATAGTCAACGGAACGACCGGCTCGGTTCAGGCTATGATCATGGCTGCATGCAAGGCAGGAGAAAAAATAATAATGCCCAGAAACGTTCACAGAAGCGCTATAAACGCTCTTGTTGTCAATGGCGCTGTTCCTGTTTACGTCAATCCGGGAACAAATAAAAAGCTTGGAATTCCGCTGGGAATGTCTGTTGAAAATGTCAGAAAAGCAATCGAGGAAAATCCGGACGCAAAGGCTGTTCTTATAAATAATCCTACATATTACGGCGTTTGCTCCGACCTTCGTGAAATCGTAAAATTAGCGCATGAACATGGAATGCTGGCGCTTGTTGACGAGGCACATGGAACACATTTTTATTTTGGCGAAAATATGCCTGTTTCCGGAATGGCTGCCGGCGCAGATATGGCTTCGGTCAGTATGCACAAGACGGGCGGTTCGCTTACACAAAGCTCCATACTGCTCTGCTCGGACAGTATTGATCCCGGATATATGCGTCAGATCATAAATCTCACACAAACCACGAGTGGCTCGTATCTTCTTATATCCTCGCTTGACATTGCAAGAAAAAACCTTGCTCTCAACGGAAAGGAAATATTCAAAAAGACCGTTCAGTACGCAGAGTACGCAAGGTCGGAAATAAACAAGCTCGGCGGCTATTATGCGTTCGGAAAGGAACTTTGCGACAACAGTTCCTTCTTTGACTTTGACCCTACAAAGCTTTCCATCCATACGCTTGATATAGGTCTTGCCGGAATCGAAGTATATGACATACTTCGTGATGAATATAATATACAGATAGAATTCGGGGATATAGGAAATGTTCTTGCAATAATCTCTGCCGGTGACAGAGCGCTTGAAATTGAACGCCTTATATCCTCTCTCTACGAAATAAAGCGTCTTTATTCAAAGGACAAAAGCGGAATGTTCGACCATGAATACATAGATCCGCAGGTTATTATGCCGCCGCAGAACGCCTTTTACGGCAAAAAGAGAGCGCTACCTATCAGGGAAAGCAGCGGATATATCTGCGGTGAATTTGTAATGTGCTATCCTCCTGGCATACCGATACTGGCTCCGGGCGAAATGATAACGGACGATATCATAAATTACATCCTCTATGCAAAGGAAAAGGGATGTATGATGACCGGTACACAGGATATCAACATTGAAAAGATCAATGTCGTTGAATAACAGGAGGAATTATGGAACTTTGGTACACTGAAAATCACACAGAAAATGTTAAATTTTCAATAAGAGTTGACAAGCATTTAAGAAGCGCCGAAAGCGAGTTTCAGAGAATAGACGTTTTTGAATCGGAAGAATTCGGCAGGATACTGACGCTTGACGGTTATCTTATGGTTACGGAAAAGGACGAATATATATATCATGAAATGATAACGCATGTACCTATGGCTGTAAATCCGGATATCAAGAATGTCCTCGTTATAGGCGCAGGCGACGGCGGAACTGTCAGGGAGCTTACACGCTACAACCATATCGAAAACATAGATATGGTCGAAATAGATGAGCTTGTTGTCGAAATATGCCGTCAGTATCTTCCTCAGACCGCTTCAAGGCTTTCTGATCCGAGAGTACACATCTTCTATCAGGACGGACTGCGCTTTGTCAGAGGAAAGGAAAATGAATACGACCTTATCATAGTTGACTCAACTGACCCGTTCGGCGTTGGCGAGGGACTCTTTACAAAGGAATTCTACGGAAACTGCTACAAGGCTTTAAAGGCTGACGGAATCCTTGTAAATCAGCACGAAAGCACATTCTACACATCCTATGCCAATTCCATGAAACGTGCGCACAGCCGTATCAAGTCGACATTTCCGGTTGCTCTTGTCTATCAGGCGCACATTCCTACATATCCTTCGGGACACTGGCTTTTCGGCTTTGCGTCAAAGAAGTTTGACCCGAGAGCCGACCTTAAAGCGGACTGGTGGAATTCACTGGGCATCAAAACACGCTATTACAATACAATACTTCACACAGGCTGTTTTGCAATACCGAACAACGTAAGGGATCAGCTGCGTGAATCAGGAGAAAGCAAATGAACCATAACATGAATATACATACATTTATAGGCTGTGACAGCAGCTATGAGGAAAGCAGGATGGTCATATTCGGCGCACCGTTTGACAGCACCACCTCATACCGTCCGGGAACACGCTTTGCAAGCCCGGCAATGAGAAACGAAAGCTTCGGGATCGAAACATACAGTCCCCGTCAGGACAAGGATCTGCTCGACGTTAAGATCTATGACGGCGGCGACCTTGAGCTTTGCTTCGGCAGTCCGGAATCAGCGCTTCATGATATCGAATGCATGGAAAAGGATCTGCTCGACGGCGGAAAACTCCCTGTCATGATAGGCGGAGAACATCTTGTAACGCTCGGAGCTGTCAGGGCGGCTGTCAGAAAATATCCTGACCTGCACATAGTTCACTTTGACGCACACGCTGACCTTCGTGACGATTATCTCGGACAGAAGCTTTCACACGCCTGCGTCATGAGAAGATGTCATGAGCTTATCGGCGACGGAAAAATATTTCAGTTCGGAATAAGAAGCGGCGACAGAGAGGAATTTCGGTGGGGAAAGGAACACGTTGAAACAAACAAGTTTGATTTCAGCGGCATAAATGAACTTGCAAGGAAAATCGGCGACTCCCCTGTTTATTTCACGCTTGACCTCGACGTCCTCGATCCATCCTGCTTTTGCGGAACAGGTACGCCCGAAGCAGGAGGAGTAAGCTACAATCAGCTTATCGGCGCAATTGAAGAGGTCTCAAAACTAAATGTCGTGGCTCTGGACGTAAATGAGCTTTCACCGATGCTTGACCAGAGCGGAGCTTCCACTGCACTTGCCTGCAAGCTTTTAAGGGAGATCATGCTTTATTTCTATAAATGAAACACTGGAGGATCGTCATGGGAATTTTCAATTTTTTCAGAAAAAAGGATAACAATCCGGACGATAACGTATGCAGCGACCATGAGGACGACCCGGAATTTGAAGAGCTTGAAGCTGTAAGCCAGGTCTTTGAGAACATTCACCGGAAAACCAGAACCGCAAATACAGAAATAACTATCGGAGACGAGACTGAATCCATTTTTGCAAGCAAGGTCGGCGGTCTCGGCTATATTCCGCATGACGGCAATTTTCCAAAGGACAGCGCCGGAAATCAGCTGAGACTCCTGGCACAGATAGACTGTTCGGAGGTAGACCTTGAAGATTTTCCGGAAAAGGGACTTTTGCAGTTCTGGATAGCCAATGACAACTGCTGGGGACTTGTATTTGCAGACAATCCCATCCATGACACATACCGTATCGTATATTATCCTGAGATCGACAGAAGCGTTACAAGGGCTGAAATTGAAGCAAAAAAATTCACAAACAGCTATGAACAGAATGACGGCGGAGGTATGCCGGTAAACGGTGAATTCAGTCTTGAGTTTAAAAAATCCTCCGATTCAATGACGATGTATGATCACCGCTATGATGAGATGTTCTGCAAAGAATACAACAGGCGCAATCCTCCGGAAAAAATCAGCTCCATCAGCGATATTGACGTGGATTTCAACGGCATTGAAACGTATGATATGTTTGTAAACTGCGCATTCAATCACAAGATCGGCGGATATCCGGGCTTCACGCAGACTGACCCCAGAGAGGACGGGGACGAAAATTACGATTTCCTGCTTTTGCAGCTGGACAACGACTATATTGACATCATGGAAAATCCTGTTATTGAATGGGGCGACAACGGGATCTGCAACTTCTTTATAAACAGGGAAAAGCTCAGACAGCTGGATTTCAGCGATGTACTCTACAACTGGGACTGCTACTGAGGGGGGAAAACAAATGGACGGATTTGAAAATATTTTTCCGGAACAATGGTCTGATATTTCCAGAGGCTTTGCCGGAAACTCACCAGATCACGACAAGCTTCCAGCACAGCAATATGCAAAACTGGTCAATGAAAGGATCATACGGGAAACAACCGTTCCAAAGCTTGATATCGAGCTTATAAACGAAAAACCAGGCATAACGCAGAGTAAAATCGGCGGTATGCCATATCTTCCAGATAATTTTGAAATTCCGGCAGACAAAAACGGCAGACAGATGAAGCTGCTTGCACAATTTAACTGCGCAGACCTTTCAGAGCTTGAGGACTTTCCTCACACAGGAATCCTTCAGTTCTGGCTGACGACCGACTTTATGTGGGACGACTTCAAGGTCGTTTATCATGAAACCATTGATGAAAGCGTCAGCGAAAGCAGTGCGGCAGAAAGAATCACAGAGTATACAGACGGCGCATTCCCGGTAAAAGGCGAATACAGCGTAAGGTTTAAAACGGGAAGCGAACCTATGTCCAGAGATGATGAACGTCTGATGGCTCTTTTCTGTCAGTATTACACCGAGCTTTCCGGTGAATGGATCACTTCTCCCGAGGATGCCGGAGATGCGGCGTATGACGAGTTTGGAGCATACTCTGAGGAATACTCAGGATGCGGTCACAAGCTTGGCGGATACTATTACATATGTCAGCTTCCGGACTATCTGATATATCGTCCTAAAGAATATGCCGAAAAATATAACAGAAGATGGGACAGATATACCGAGGGAATCGACATGCATTCGGATGATTGCACCGTTATGCTTTTTCAGCTTGACAGCGAATACCACAATTCCTCGGACTATTCAGTCATGTGGGGAGATGCAGGCGCTGCACATTTTTGCATAAGCCGGAAGGATCTTAAAAACCACAATTTCGATAATGTTTCTTATTACTTTGACTGCTCATAAAAGCCTGTACACAGGCTCTGAATATTATATCTGAAAACGAAAGGAAAGAAAAAATGTCTAAAGCTTTGATTATAGGTGCCGGCGGTGTTGCCGGAGTTGTTATCCATAAGTGCTGCCAGAACAGCGAAGTGTTTACGGAAATATGCATTGCAAGCCGTACAAAGTCAAAATGCGACAAATTCAAGGAGGAGCTTCAGAACAAGACCTCAACAAAAATTACGACTGCACAGGTTGATGCAGACAGCGTTGTGCAGCTTGTAGAGCTTATCAATAAGGAAAAGCCGGACATTGTTATAAACGTTGCTCTTCCTTATCAGGATCTGACTATTATGGACGCATGCCTTGAAACAAAAACTGATTATCTTGACACAGCCAACTACGAGCCGGAGGATACTGCGAAGTTTGAGTACAAGTGGCAGTGGGCATACAGAGAGCGTTTTGAAAAGGCTGGGATTACCGCTGTTTTAGGCTGCGGCTTTGACCCTGGCGTTACAGGCGTATTCTCCGCATACGCTCAGAAGCATTACTTTGACGAGATAAACTACATTGATATTCTCGACTGCAACGGCGGCGACCATGGCTATCCGTTCGCAACAAACTTCAATCCGGAAATCAACATCAGAGAGGTTTCTGCAAAGGGCAGCTATATCGAGGACGGCAAGTGGGTCGAAACAGAGCCAATGGAAATAAAGAGAGTATATGACTTCGACCAGGTAGGTCAGAAGGACATGTATCTGCTCCATCATGAAGAGCTTGAATCCCTGGCTCTCAACATAAAGGGTATTAAGAGAATCAGATTCTTTATGACATTCGGTCAGAGCTATCTTACACACTTAAAGTGCCTTGAAAATGTCGGCATGACATCGATCGAGCCTATCATGTATGAGGGCAGGGAAATTGTTCCTCTCCAGTTTTTAAAAGCTGTTCTGCCTGACCCTGCTTCGCTTGGCCCGAGAACTGTTGGAAAGACAAATATAGGCTGCATATACCAGGGCAAGAAGGACGGCAAACCTGTCAAATATTACGTTTACAACGTCTGCGACCATCAGGAATGCTACAAGGAGGTCGGCTCACAGGCTATTTCCTACACAACGGGAGTTCCGGCAATGATCGGCGCTGAAATGGTACTGACAGGAAAGTGGAAGAAGCCGGGCGTTTACAATGTTGAAGAATTTGATCCGGATCCGTTTATGGAGGAGCTTAATAAGTGGGGTCTGCCATGGACTGAAAACTTCGATCCGGTTCTGGTCGATTGATACGGACACAGATCAGCGCTCACAGGGGCGCTGATTTCATTGGAAAGACATCCGAAATCAGGAGAAAATTATGAACGAAAAAATTTTCACTCTTCCGACGCCATGCTATGTCATTGACGAAGCAAGGCTCATTTCAAACCTCGAAATCCTGAAATCCGTTCAGGACGCAACAGGTTGCAGAATACTTCTCGCACAGAAAGCGTTTTCAGCCTTTTATTTTTATCCGCTGATCGGAAAGTATTTAAGCGGAACAGCATGCAGCGGTCTTTATGAAGCACGTCTTGGTCATGAATGCATGGGAAAGGAAAACCATGTCTTTTCTGCCGCATACCGTAAATCGGAAATTGACGAGATAATCTCCTGCTGCGGACATATCATTTTCAATTCATTCTCCCAGCTTGACCGCTTTCGTGACAGGGTTCTCGCCGCCGGAAAAAAAATAGGTCTAAGGATAAATCCGGAGCATTCCACACAGGAGGGACATGAAATATACGACCCATGTTCTCCGAAATCACGCCTTGGGATCACCCTGAAAAATTTTCGCCCGGACGACTTAAACGGCGTAACCGGACTTCATTTCCATACCCTCTGCGAACAGAATTCAGACGACCTCGAATCAACTCTTGACGCTGTTGAGGAAAAATTCGGACAATATCTAAGCAAAATGGAATGGATAAATTTTGGCGGCGGACATCACATAACACGTCCCAACTATGACATCCCACGCCTTGAACGCTGCATAAAAAGAATGCAGAACAAATACGAACTTGAGGTTTATCTTGAACCCGGAGAAGCTGTTGCACTCAATGCCGGATATCTTGTGACGCAGGTTCTGGATATCATTCAAAACGATATGCCGATTGCAATTCTTGACACTTCTGCCGCATGTCACATGCCTGACGTGCTTGAAATGCCGTACAGACCTCCCCTTTATAACTCTGGTCAGCCCGGAGAAAAAAAATATACCTACCGCCTTGGCTCACAGACCTGTCTTGCCGGGGATTCAATCGGTGAATACTCCTTTGACAAACCGCTTGTGGTGGGCGATACGCTGGTATTTGAAGATATGGCAATATACAGCATGGTTAAAAACAACACCTTTAACGGCATGCCTCTTCCGGATATAGCAGTACTGCACGAAAACGGCGAAGCAGAAGTTATAAAGCAGTTTGGCTACAGCGACTTCAAGGAGAGACTGTCGTGAGCTACGACCTTTCCTGCTGTACGCTCTGTCCGAGAAAATGCGGCGCTGACAGAAACAGCTCTGCCGGATTCTGCGGATGCGGGACAAATATAAAAACCGCAAAGGCACAGCTTCATTTCTGGGAAGAGCCATGCATAAGCGGAGAAAACGGTTCGGGAGCAGTATTCTTTTCCGGCTGCACGCTGAGGTGCGTATTCTGCCAGAATTATGAAATAAGCACAGGCAGCAGGGGCAGGGAAATATCATTGGAAAGACTCAGCGAAATATTTCTGGAGCTTCAGAGCAGAGGCGCACACAACATAAATCTTGTAAACCCCACTCATTACGTTCCGCAGATAATCAATGCGCTTGACAGGGCAAAGCCTGAGCTTAAAATCCCGGTTGTATACAACTGCGGCGGCTATGAGCGTACCGAAACTCTGAAAATGCTGGAGGGCTACATAGATATCTATCTGCCGGATTTTAAATACATAAGCTCTGAAATATCTCAGAAATACTCAGCAGCGGCAGATTACGCGCGGTACGCAGAAGAGGCTGTAAAGGAAATGCACAGGCAGCAGCCGGAACTTGTATGGAACGGAAGTATCCTCGAAAAGGGACTTATTATAAGGCATCTTGTACTTCCCGGCTGCCGCCATGACTCAATTGCAGTTACAGACAAAATTCACGAAATCCTTCCAGACGGCAGTTACCTTTTCAGTCTTATGAGCCAGTATACACCGATCGAAAACTGTCGGAATTATCCGGAGATAAACCGCAGAGTTACAACATTTGAATATAAGAGCGTCTTAAAAAGAGTTCAGAAACTTGGCATAAACGGCTTTTCGCAGGAAAGGACATCGGCAGAAAGTAGCTACACTCCGGACTTTGATTTAAGCGGAATATGAAAGGACCCGTACTGACAAAACATGTACGGGTCCTTACTTTTATAAACAGCAGAAAAAATCATTTGAGCCGACAGATCAGAGAATAAAGCATATCAGTCCGCTGCAACCTTCGTTTATTACCCTCTGGAGCGTTTCCTGAAGTTTCAGTCTTGCTTCGGCAGGCATCTTGTAAAGCTTGTTGTGCAGTCCCTCGTTTACAAGCTCGTGAAGCGACTTTCCAAATATGTTTGATTCCCATATCTTTTTCGGATTCTCCTCAAAGCCGGAAAGCAGGTACATTACCAGTTCCTCGCTCTGCTTTTCCGTTCCGACTATAGGGCTGACGGTCGTATTTATCGAAGCTTTCATAAGATGGATCGACGGCGCTGACGCTTTGAGCTTCACTCCGTACTTTCCGCCCTGCTTTATGATCTCCGGTTCTTCAAGAGAAAGCTCCTCGATGTCCGGCATAACTATGCCATATCCGGTTGCTTCAACCTCATCAAGCGCCGGTTTTATTCTGTCGTATTCCTTCCTTATCCGGTTAAGCTCCATCAATACCGGCAGAAGATCGCTCTCGTTGACAATCTCTATGCCCGTTGCCTCTCCGAGTATCTTATAAAACAAGCTGCTGTCAAGCGTCACCTGTACTGTAACGCTTCCCTGGCTCAGGTTAATATCAGAAATTCTTGACTCAGTTATATAGCGGCACTCGCCCATCTGTTCCGCTGCATTTTTAACCTCTCTTACAAGTCTTACATTCTCTGCCGCCGACCTTACAGCTGAAAAGACCTCATCCTTGAGCCAGTGTCCCTTTTCAAGACCGGTTATCCATTTTTCCATGCGTATATTTATTTCCTTTATCGGGAAAGCAAACAGGACCTGAGTTATAATGTCCTTTATGTCCTGTTCATTAAGCTCCAGACAGTTTACCGGAATAACAGCAGCTGAATATTTTTCTGAAAGTACGGCGCAAAGCTCTCTCACTTCCCTGCCGGACGGATCGGCGCAGTTCATCACCACAACAAACGGCTTGTTTATCTCGTTCAGTTCATTTATTACACGTTCCTCAGCCGCCTGATACTCCTCCCTCGGAATGTCAGAAATACTTCCGTCAGTCGTAACGACAAGACCGATCGTCGAATGCTCTGATATGACCTTTCTTGTACCTATCTCAGCTGCCATATTAAAAGGGATCTCCTCTTCAAACCATGGCGTCTGAACCATTCTCGGCGCTGAATTTTCTATGTAGCCTATAGAGCTTGGCACAATATAACCAACACAATCTATCATTCTTACATTGAATCTTGCGCCGTCCTCAAGGCTTACCTCAACCGCTTCCTCCGGTATAAACTTAGGCTCTGTCGTCATTATCGTTTTTCCGGCTGCCGACTGCGGAAGCTCGTCAACAGCACGTTCCCTCTTGAATTCGCTTTCAATATTCGGGATCACAAGAGATTCCATAAATCGTTTTATAAATGTTGACTTTCCCGTTCTGACAGGTCCTACAATCCCTATATATATATTGCCGTCCGTTCTTCCGGCAATGTCGCTGTAAATATCGTTAGTCATACGTTCCTCCTACACAATTGGAATAAGCAGCATACCGCTTTCGGAAAGCAGCTCGCTGTCAAGCTCGTTTTCCTCCATGACAGCCCTGACAGAGGTACTGTAGCGCTTGGCTATCTCCCAGACGTCCTCCCCTTCTATTCCGTAATAGAGCTTTAATGCATAATCCCCGTCCCTTATCTTTTTGACGCTGTCATCAAATGTCACCTCGGTTACTGCTTCAACAGAATCGCAAAGACGGATACAGCCCGAAATTTTCAGCTCTGCTGAAACGCTGACGCTCTCCGGAGACGCTATGGTATATGTGCAGTCACAGGAATTTACATTCAGTTCTGCACAGGAGCTTTCCGTAATTCCCTCCGCTTCAAGCTTATGCTCAAAGGCTTCCGACTTTTCAGTGACAGCCGGCATTCCCCCTTCACCCTTATACATGACGCAGTATTCGAGCATGCCGCTTATACAGATACAGCCGTTTTCCGGATCTATGGCTGTATTTATATTTTTCGGAGTACACCACACATCGTAAATACACTCGAAAACTCCGCCGCTTTCAATTGAAACCTTTTTCTGAATGACATCATTTCTTTCAGACGGCGCATGCTGGAGCTTTAACTTTGATACGGCGTATTCACAGGGATAGGACGTTGAATATACGTCGGTCACAAGCTCGGCTGAAATGCTTTTTACTGCCTGGCAGCCAAGGTTTATCCTCAGCTCGCACTTTAATATTCTTGTATCGCCGCTGCTGTTCGCACAGGGAGTTATATCACACGAAACTGCCTCGGCTGAAACACTGCAAAGAAAGCTGTCGTCAAGCCCCTCCATATCAACAATCTGGCTGAATGCAACCGGAAATCTTATAGTTTCAAGTCCGTCCCCGCTGGAATAGAGAACGCCTATCTTCGCTTCGCCCTTTACAACAAGCTTGTTTGCTATGATCTTTTTTTCCGTAACCTCTGCTGAAGCTGAAACCTTTGCTATTACTGAAACCGGTTTATCAGAGGCGTTAAGCTCAAAATCCTCAGAAACTGAAAGCTGCTTTGAAGCACAAAGCTTTTTTGAAGCGAACTCAACAGGCTTTTTTCTCACCTGCGAATTCATACCGAAAATATCGCACACGACCTCCTGCGGTCTTTCACCGGTAACCCTGATTTTTACTGAAACTGCCCCCCTCATGTCAATACGGCGCTGATTTACGGCACGACAGTTTATATGATCTGTTTTCGGAATAAGAGAAGCAACCGGAGAAGCCGGAGACGATTCAAGTCTGAGCGTTTTATTAAAGGTCATTTTCTGATTTATACACTGAACAGCCGGAGAATTTTCAGAGCAATACAGTATTCTTATATCGGCAAGCAGCTCATAGGAAAGAATATTGTCATTTATGCTCCATGAGACAACAGACGGCGTTACACAGCATTTGACAAGCCTGAATATATCAGAACAGTAATCGGGAAGAATATAGTCAAGCTCAACGCTCTGTTCCTGAGAGCCGTCATAAATGCTTTCGGAAACATTAAGCATTTCACGGTTTATCTTTAATTCCATTTAATATACCTCCTGAATTTATCCGGATCCATCCGGAACGTTTAAGAACCCAAGACACCATACCATGGGTGTCACCTAAAAAATTATATTCTGCCCTTGTCCCTGATATGACTGTTTTTTTAACAAGTCTGAAAATATGTTTTAAATCAATTGACAAGTCTGCTTTTTTATGCTATAATATATTTGAAAATGATCTGGGTGTGGCGCAGGTGGTAGCGCGCTACCTTGGGGTGGTAGAGGCCGTGGGTTCAAGTCCCGTCACTCAGACCATGTAAAACCCCTTTTTTCCGCCGTTTGTGAGACTTTACAAGCGGCGGTGTTTTTTTGTTTGTGCCACTGTTCCACCTACTGTTCCATCTGTACCTCAAAAACAAAAACCGGCAGGATGTCAACAACAAAGACACTCTGCCGCTTATTTAGCCTGTGTAGTTGAAGTGGATCTGAGTGCCGCCGGTGACATCTATACCTATTTTTGTATTCCAACTTGCACCCTTTGTTATAGCATTCCATTGTGCTTGTGTTCCTGTGTAGTAAATGTGTGCAAGTTTTCTGCAATAGTAAAATGCAAATTTTCCAAAATAGCTCACTGTTTTGGGGATAACTATTTTTTCTAATTTCATACAAGAATGAAAGACGTAGTCTCCTATTCCTGTTAATCCATCGGGTAAAACCACACTTTTAAACAGTTCACTAAAGTTTGAAAGTGGAAAAGTATTCGTCCCAACGGCTGTTTCTTCCGTAATCCACTTTCCATAAACATTCCGCCCAATATTGTCAATCCACTCCACATTCTGCACGACCTCCTCCTTAGTTCCCTCAACCTTTTCCCCGTTTACATACGCCGTTTTTCCAACTGCGATATCTACGGCTGTGGCGGTGGCGTCCGAGGTGTCAACGCCGGTCTCAATTTCAAGCACCTTTGGTACAAGCGTATTCAGCTTTTCGGAATGATCTGCCTCAACTCCCATTGCTGTCAGATTTTCTGCAAGCTGATTTCTCTGTGTATTCAATTCCTCCAGATACTGTGTTATATCTGCCATTTATTCTGTCACCTCCACTATTGACGCAAGTATCGTCTGAATATTTCCGAGTTTACTGTCAATTTCAGCCTTGCTATACTTATCGTTCCACACCGCTTTTTCACTGGCTGTGACGTGCATGACGGTATCGCCGGAGTGTGCCGCCACGTCTGCTGCATTCTGTTGTATGGCAGTGTTCATGGCGGCGGCTGAACCTTCGTGACCGGCGATCCAGTCCGACATTTCTTTAAGCGTGTCAAAATCCTCCGGCGCTCCTGCTACAATCTCAGCGATTTTTCCGGCAACAGCACTGTCTGTTTCTGCTTTGGTATAAACATCCGCAGAATTTGCTTTGTCAGAAAGAACACTGTCAATCTCTGACTTTTTATACACATCGGAGCTGTTTGCTTTTTCAGAAAGCAGCGTATCGGTCTGACTTTTGGTGTAACCATCAGACGTTCCAGCTTTTTCAGCAAGCTTGGTGTCAATTTCTGATTTGCTGTAAACCTCCGAAGTATCCGCTTTTTGAGAAAGTTTGCTGTCAACATCCGAACTGTCGGCTTTTTCGGATAATTTACTGTCAATATCTGCTTTGTCGTACACGCTGTCGGTGTCTGCCTTATTTTCAAGCAGCTTGTCAACTTCATTTTTTGTGTACTGCTCCGTAGTCTCAGGACCGCCCAGATCGTCAACCTTGCTTACAGATGGAAGTATCTCAAAATCGCCACGTTCATAGGTCTGTGCTCTGCTCAGGTCGTTTCTGTCAGGAACATACATATAACTGTACTCATAGCCATACGGTTCAACATTTGTTTCTGATGTTCTTATACTGAATGCCAAAACGCCATCAGAATAATTATTTTTGGTAAGAATGCGTTTTATCAGCAGATTGCCGCTATATTTTGACTTAACAGTAAATATAACACAGGCGTTTTCATCAAGAGTTACTGTCTCCGGTTCACCGTTTTCTGCTATGATTTTTGGTGTTGTGGCAATATCAGCCGAATCGCCCCGGCTGATATGCATACCATTTGCATTTATGTAAAACATCACTTCACCCCTTTAAGCACCTCATAAAGTCTCTTCTCAAAGTTTTTTCCTGCGATGCCGTTCTTGCTGTAACCCCACTTGTCAAGCAGGTAATTTACAGCCTTTACCGTACCATCACCAAAATAACAAGAATTGATATCCATGTTGTACGGTTGAATTCCTTTATTTTTCGCCAGCATAAGCAACATTTTCAGGGCGTAAGAACCAATTGTGCTATCGCCTTTTTTGTAGCCTGTTTTATCAAGCACCGGTTTGCTGTCCTTCATGTAAGACTGCACCTTTTTCCTGAATGCCGACCAGTGCGGCAGAATGTAGGCAGGGCAGTACTTTGCACTGTACCAGTCATGGTGCGTGTAAAGCCTGTCGATTCCCAGACCGTACTTTTTAAGAAGTGCCGCCGCAAGTCTTGCACAGTTATCCTCCGACTTCTTATCCGTAGAATTGTACGCAGATGACATGATGCACTCGATCGCTATGGTCCTGCGGTTTCCGTTCCCATCTCCGTCAGCGGCGTGCCATCCGCTCAGGCTATGAGGGAGATTATGCCACGCACAAACGTTATCCACATAGTAGTGAACACGAACGTCTCCCATGTTGCCGTTTACTGTCGCTCTGGTGTACTGTTCAGCTGGTGTCGTTCTGCTTGCAACTGAAATCCAGTCAGTGTTATGGATAGTTACACCAATAATTTTACCCTCCATAGAAGCGGAAGGCATGTCGATGTCGTTCGGATTGTGCTTTGTGAGTAAATACTCGTTGATTTTTACCCCATTCAGAGTAGTTGTTTTGTCAGGTTTTAAAATTGCCATATTACTCACTCTCCTTATAGTTCATGACTGCCGCCATGCCAGCGGATACAGCTGAAATCGAGATGCCCAGCAGGGCAGTCTTTATAACTGCCGTATCTGCGTTAAAATCAACCGACGCTATGCTTACCGTTATGTATCCAACCGCCGTCTGCACAAACGTCCTAAGCGCTCTTTTTATCCATGTTTTCATAGCTAAAACTTCCTTTCCAGATCATCAATCCTGTGGTTTGCAACTTTCATCTGTTCTTCCATCACCGGAATTCTTCTTGCAAAGTTGTTGTGTTCCTCAACTTTTTTCTCCAGCTGCTGCAAACGGTAATTCGTCATTTTGGATGACACAAATATACCGCTTAACGTACCGCCGAATGTGCCGGCAAGAGAGATCAGTGCAATTATAATTTCGCTTGTCATTTTTGACCTCCTTAGTTATGACCAATATCCTAAAACTTTACCGTGTTCATAAACAAGATTTGCTACTATTTCATAGCCTTTAGCATTGAAATGCACAGCGTCATTTCTGAGACTTGTTGGAATTTCTCCGGCTGCAATGTCCGCCGTATCCTGCGTTGTCGGCGTAATTCCTGCATCCCCCAGACCATAATTTAATATGTAATCTCTGACATTTACATATTTATTACCATAATACTGTTGCATATAATCATTTACTTCGGCAATTTCTGACATATATGATTTTGATGTCAATCCAACTATCAGATAATTGTCAGTGTGTAAAAATCTTATCATGCTGTCGATTGTTGGTATAGTCTTTGATTTAAGTGTTTCAAGCGTAGGCTTATCGTTAGTTCCAGCCCATATAATCTGCGTATTATGCCGCCTGTCGTAACCGCTTGTTTTTATCAACGTTGGTCGTGTCACTTCAATTGCTTCTCCGGCAGCAGACCTCGTAAAGTAGTAGTGATGCTCGCCAGTCTGAGAACTTGCTGAACCACTATAAGTGATTTTTCCTTTAACTCCGGTAATTTCCACCTGATTAAGCTGAGCTATGTTCTGTCTGCCAGGATAAAACTTGTCGGTTTCCGGCATGCACATAAGCGTTATTTCAACAGCAGTTGCAGCGGCTGGAATCGTAAACGGTTTTGCGTAAAGCCCGATGCCGCCCTGTCTGCTTGCTACTTCTTTACTACTGTCGCCGCCGCTGCCTGCATTAACAACAGCGTAGTCATTCAGCTTAGCCGCAAGATATTTAGGATAAGTATTGCCTGTTCCATCCTGATTACCCTGAGTGAGACTATCGCCATAGCAGACTATGGTTTTTTCACCGGTTACTCTGTTTTCAAGATAATCAAGATCGGCATTAAAATTTGATTCCTCATATTTTTTAACATATCTTGAAACTCCGGTAAACGTACTTATGTACAATCTGCCGTTTGATGGTACAGTATAAATATAGTTGTCATAAACTCCCTGCGGTATGACTGTAGTCGTACTGCCTGTTGAATCCCTGAAAAACAGCGGATATACAAGCATAGTGGCTGCTACTGATATAGCATACTTTTCACCAGCCATGACATCAACTGTCATATATGAGCATTGAGCAGCCGACTGTAATTTACAATTGGAGTCATAGTAGCCGCCGCTTGTCCATTCAAATTTGTTAAGACCAAGAATGCTGTAAAGATGGTTAATGTTGTCGTTTATCTCCTTTACAATAGTTTTGGTTTTTACGCCGACACCGTTCCATCCACACACATATAAAGTTCCATCATACGGAACTACATACTCAGTACCAAAATTATCGCCTTGATTCAGCACAGCAGTAACGCTTCCGCTTTTTGATTTGATGGCTGCCGGATAAGCACTGGCTGATGTGCTTGACCATATATAGTAGGTTTCACCTTTTTTAACTGGAAATGATGCGTATTTCCATTTCCCACTCAAAGAAACAACGCCGCCGGCAGACGTGATATACCCGTCATTAAGTGTAAGTTTCAAGTCGCACAAACTGTCAAAACTGCTTATCATATCTTTCAGATCTGACACCTGCGCATCGCCCGAATCCAGCCTATCTTTCAGCGTGTCAAAAGTAGTCCCGTCCTCCGATGTCCTCGACTGCGCAACCTCAGCTGAAA
>CAKSJL010000016.1 GCA_934463345.1 uncultured Oscillospiraceae bacterium
CACCCATATCGCTCATTATCATGGTTTCCTCAAGCTGTTCAAAAAGCTCCTCATCTATTTTGGTAAAGGAATTTACAACCTTCTGCATTTTTCTGACCATTGATTCCTTGGTCTTGCGAAGTCCTTCCTTTATCTTACTGAAAAATCCCATGTGTCATTCCTCCATCTCTATTGCTGTGCAGCTTCTTCAATATCCACCTGTTCCATTTTTAGAAGCTTGGATATTCCGTCATCCTGCATTGTAACGCCGTAAAGTACATTCGCTTCCTCCATGGCGCTTCTTCTGTGGGTAACAAGCACAAACTGCGTTTTATCTGTAAAGTTTTTGAGATACTGCGCATATTTCTTTACATTGACCTCATCAAGTGCTGCGTCTATTTCGTCGAGAATACAGAACGGCGCAGGACGCAGGCGAAGTATGGCAAAATAAATGCATATCGCAACAAAGGACTGCTCGCCGCCGGAAAGAGAAATAAGATTCTTTATTACCTTTCCCGGAGGAGCGACCCTTATCTCAATTCCCGATTCAAGAACATTTTCCGGATCAGTCAGAATCAGCTCTGCCTTTCCGCCGCCGAAAAGCTCTGTAAATATTTCCTTGAAGTTATTATTTATTATTACAAAGTTTTCCGCAAAAATACGGCACATATCGTCCGTCAGCTCCTCAATAAGCTTTTCAAGTTCCCTCTTTGAAGAACGGACGTCGTCAAGCTGCTCCGACAGGAATCTGTATCTTCCTGAAACTTCCTTGTATTCCTCGATCGCTTCAACATTTACGCTTCCGAGTGCTCTTATACGATTTTTCACCTCATTGAGCTGTTTATTGGCATTAGTAAGGTCATCTATTTTTTCAGCAATTTCCTCAGCTTCTGAACGTGTAAGCTCATAAACCTCATACAGCTGATTTATAATGCTGTCAAAGTCACGCTGTGAGGCGTCCTTACGCTCCTGTGCCCTGGAAATCTCACCAGAATACTTTTCCTTCGCCTCGTTAAGCTCTTTAACACCCTTTCGCAGATTTTCAGCATAAATATCCTGTTCACTATGAACAGTCTGCCAATGCTTTATATCGCTGTTATACTTTACAACTGCTCTGCCCGTTTCCTCAAGAGCGTTCCTTTTGCTTTCTATCTCTGAGCTTTTATCCTTTATAAGTGCTTCAAGTTCACTTTTCTTTACGTCAAGAGAATCCAGCATATCTGCCGCATTATTTCTTGCGCTTTTCATGGATTCAAGCTCTCTTTCGGCAGCTTCCTTATCCTTTGCAAGCTCTGCGGCACGAATTTTCAGCTCGGACATCTGTGCTGAAAGCTTTTCACGTCTGTCCCTTATATCTTCTTTTCTGTCCTGTTCCCTTGCCCGGCTTTCCTCAGCAGCTTTTATAAGCTCTTCTGTTTCGGCAAGCTTTTTTTCAGCATCTTTTATTGTCTGCTCCGACTTTTCCTTTCGTTCGGAAAGCATTTCAAGTCTGCCTTTATAATCGCTGAGCTGTGAGAGCGTCTGTCTGTTAAGAGCGTCCGCCCTTGAAAGCTCTGACTCAAAGCGGATTTTATCCTGAAGTATCTCAGACTGCTCTGCCTTTACCTCCTCAAGCTGAGCCGCAAGCTTCTGAACATTTTCGCCCAGTTTATGTATACTTTCATTTCCCTCGTCAAGCTTTACAGTAAGCTCTCTTACCTGCACTGCCAGAGCGTCCATTTCGTTTTTACGGGAAAAAACCCCCGCTGAATGAACAGCTGAGCCGCCTGTAAACGAACCTCCGGCATTTACAACCTGACCGTCAAGCGTTACAATACGAAATTTATAGCCGTACTTCTTTGCTATCACAGCAGCACTGTCAATATCGTCAGCAACCGCCGTTCTGCCGAGAAGAGAATTTACGATCCCACTGTACTGGCTGTCATATTCAACAAGCTCAGAACCCAAAGCTATAAATCCATTTTCAGATCTGAGTCTGGGTTCATTGAGCGTATACCCCCTGACCGATGTCATCGGGAGGAATGTCGCACGTCCGGAACGGTTTTCCTTCAGCATCCTGATACAGCGCTTTGCGGCAGTGTCATTTTCAACTATAATATTCTGCATTGCTCCGCCAAGAGCTGTTTCAATGGCCGTTGCATATTCCTGCTTAACGCTTATAAGCTGTGCGACCGTTCCTCTTATACCGCCTATTCTGCCGGCTGAAGATGCCTTCATTATCTCCCTGACAGAACGTGCAAAACCCTCCATATTGTTTTCAAGATCCCGAAGAAGCTTTATTCTCTGCTCCTTTTCCCTGATTGAAAGGCTTATATTTTCCTGTTCCTTTTTCAGCGCATAAAGCTTGTTCTGCTTGTCGTTATAGAGATTTGTATAACCCTGGAACTTATTTTTCAGTTCAGTTGTTTTCTCATCTGCCGCTCTTATACCGTCAGCTATTTCTTCCTTTTCCTTTGCGTACTGTTCAGCCTGTTCACGCAGAACACTTTCCTGCCCTGCCATAGCCCTCAGCTGTTCCAGTGCATCAGTCACAGCTGATCTTGCACCTGCAATTTCAGAACGGCATTCACTTTGCTTTATGTAAAGTGAATTTATTTCATTTCCTGTCCTGTCAGAGCTTTTTCCAAGATTCTCATCTTCAAGCTGTGCTTCCTCAAAGCCTTTTTTCAGACGATCCAGTTCATCGGAAACTTTGTGTGATTCCCTTTCAACCGCTTCTATCTCGTCAAGCTTCGCCTTTATATCGTCCTCGAATCTGGAGTCATTCTGTGAAAGCGATTCCCTTTGCTCCTCCACTGATTTAAGGCTCGTTTTACTATGTTCAATGTCATTTTCACATACGGCGATATCAGACTTAAACTGCGAGGACTGCTTTTCAGCTTCAAGTATCTGCTCTCTGAGCTGTTCCACCTTAACGGAGCTCTCCTGGATTTTTCTGTAGCTTTCGTTTATTTTCTGCTCCTCACGCTCAATATCGTTATGTATGTTCTGATATTCATTCCTGTTCATAAGGAGCGTATTTTCAAGCTCGTCAAGCTTTTTTCTCAGCTCGCCTATATTATGCACCCATACTGAAATTTCAAGCTTTTTGCGTTCTCCGGCAAGAACAACAAATTTTTCAGCCTTTTCAGCCTGAGCCTTGAGAGGGCCTACACGATCCTCCAGCTCCGCCACTATGTCATTAAGCCTGACCAAGTTTTCCTGTGCAGCGGTAAGCTTTCTCTCCGCCTCAGTTTTTTTATACCGAAATTTTGAAATGCCCGCTGCTTCTTCAAAAATGTCACGCCGCTCGTTGCTTTTGGCGCTGACTATCTCAGCAATTCTGCCCTGTCCGATTATGGAATACCCGTCACGTCCGAGTCCGGTATCCATAAAAAGCTCATTTATATCTTTAAGACGGACATTTTTGCCGTTTACCTTATATTCACTTTCACCGCTTCTGTAAAGCTTTCTTGTAACGCAGACTTCGTCATCATCACTGTTTATCGCTCTGTCCGTATTATCAAGCGTAAGCGTTACCATTGCAAACCCTACCGGCTTTCTCGCAACAGTACCGGAAAAAATAACATCCTCCATCTTGTTTCCACGCAGAGTTTTTGTGGACTGCTCCCCCAGAACCCATCTTATGGAATCGCCGATATTACTTTTTCCGCTGCCGTTCGGGCCGACAACTGCTGTCAGACCCTTGTCAAAGCTAAGCTTTATTTTATCCGGAAAGGACTTGAAGCCCTGTAATTCCAGTGACTTTAAATACATATATTACCCTCTGATTTCACACTGATACTTCGGAACTTTCTCATCTCCGATCACCTTTATATCAATGCCGAAATTTTCTTTAAAATATATTGCGTTGCATTTTTTGTGTCCCAGCGCCTTGCTGATACATGACGGATTAACTGCAAAAACATATGTACCGTTATCCGAAGCCTCATAAGCCGTAAGCTCATCCATTCTCCAGAAGTAAATACGGCTCTCGCAAAGCTCTCTGAACGCCGGATGATAATAGCCTGCAACCATATCCCCCTCAACGCCGTCAGACGCATGAAGTCCGCACTTTATGACCTTAATGTTATCATATTCAAATCTCATCAGCGCAATGGAACAGATCTCCACAACATCGCTGAAAGGCATAAGCTCATAATCACCCGATCTGTAGAGCTGTGCAAGCTTTGTTCCCTCAAGCACAACAACAGGATATATCCGGACAGTATCCGGAGAAATTTCAATTATACTGTCAATTGTATCAAATTCATCCTTATCGGTACTCTGATAAAGCCCCACCATCATCTGCAAGCCCAGTTCAAAACCATATTCCCGAATAAGGGCAGACGCTCTCCGGACGTCCTCAGCTGTATGTCCTCTTTCGTTGGCTTCAAGCACCTTGTCCTTCATGCTCTGTGCACCAAGCTCAATCGCAGTAACTCCATAAGCTTTAAGGATGTCAAGTATCTCCCTGTCAATAAAATCCGGACGTGTTGAAATTCTTATCCCCTTAAAGCCGTTTTCACCGATAAAGCATTTTGCAGCTTCAAGAAGCTCCAGCATATAGCTTCGGTCAATAGCAGTAAAGCTTCCGCCGAAAAATGCTATCTCGCTGTTTTGCCTGTCATGCACCTCTCTCAGTGCCTGTGAGCATATTCTGTGAACATCCTCAGCCGATGGCTGCTGCTGTGCACCGCTTATCGTTTTCTGGTTGCAGAAGCTGCACTGATGCGGACAGCCTGCATGCGGCACAAATATGGAAATATTACTGTGTTTCATAACCCATAAGCTCCAGAGCTTCCTTGGCAGCCATCTGTTCAGCTTCCTTTTTACTCTTTCCAATACCCGTTCCTATAACGTTTGAGTTAAGACAAACCTCCACCTTGAACGCCTTGTCATGGTCAGGTCCTGACTGACCGGCAAGATGATATTCAACCTTTTCTTCCGGATTCTTCTGGATAATCTCCTGCAAAACAGTTTTGTAATCGTTAAAGGCTGACGATTTTCTGCTGTCTATATCCTCCGGAACAAAACGCAGAACATATTTTGTTGCCGATTCAATGCCACCGTCAAGATAGATCGCAGCTATAACCGCTTCAAATGCGTCTGCAAGTATTGACGGTCTTTCACGTCCTCCCGTATTTTCTTCGCCCTTTCCAAGCAGAATAAAATTTCCGAGATGTATCTGCTGGGCAAACTTGTAAAGCGATTTCTCACATACAAGCGAAGCTCTTATTTTTGTAAGTTCACCCTCCGGAAGATGTGCAAAATGCTTGAAAAGATACTGCGAAACCACAATTGAAAGTACGCTGTCGCCCAGAAATTCCAGACGTTCATTGCTTCTGCGTGATTTTTTCTTTTCATTTGCATATGACGAATGAGAAAGCGCTTCTTTTAACAAATGCTTGTTTTTGAAGCTGTATCTCAGATATTCCTCAAACTCGTCAAGATTTTCATTATGCTGTTCCATTTATAATTTTCACCGCCTTTTATTTTTCCAGTGACTCAGCGATCGTCCGGGTCACATTTCCGTCAACACACGCCTTTGCCTGTCTTATTGCATTATAAAACGCCTTTGCGTCAGAGCTTCCATGTGCCTTTATAACCGGCTTGTTTATTCCCAGAAGAACTGCTCCGCCCTCCTCGGTATAATCCATCTGTTTTTTAAAGTCCTTTATTTTGCCGTATGTGAGCAATGCCGCAAGCTTTCCTGCAAATCCCGAATACATTTCTTTAAGCTTTGAACCCAAAAATGAACCCATTCCCTCATAAAGCTTCAAAATAACATTTCCTGTAAATCCATCGGTAACAGCAACGTCAAATTCTCCCTTTGGAAGCTCCCTTGCCTCAAGATTTCCGCAGAAATTCAGGTCTGCACCCTGCATGAGCTTATAGGTTTCAATCTCAAGCTCTCTGCCCTTGGTGTTCTCCTCGCCTATGTTCACAAGTCCCACCTTCGGCGCTGATATCCCCTTTACCTTTTCCATGTAGGCAGAAGCCATCATGCCGAACTGCAAAAGCATCTCCGGGCGGCAGTCATCATTTGCACCGCCGTCAACAAGCATGATATGTCCCTTTGCTGTCGGAAGTATCGGCGCAAGTACGGCTCTTTTTATTCCTTTTATTCTCTTTGTAATAAACGTTGCGCCGACAACAAGCGCTCCGGAGCTTCCTGCACTTACAAAGGCATCACCGCCGTCATCGCAGAGAGCCTGGAGTCCCAGAGCCATTGAACAGTCGCTTCGGCTTTTTATTATCTCGGTCGGCTTTTCATGAATATCTATAACTGACTGTGTGTGAATTATATCCATTCCGCTTATATCGACCTCATATTTTACAGCCGTATCCTCAATTATGCCTTTATTTCCGGTAAGGGTTATTTCAACCCCAAGATTGTCAATTGCGGTACGGCAACCCTTAATAACCTCAAGAGGAGCGTTGTCACCGCCGAATGCGTCAACAATAATTTTCATAATATCAGCCTTTATCAATCATTTTTTCAAATCGTATCAACCTGATCCAGACAAGCTCCCAGCGCATCTGCCGCCCTGTCAGCATAAGCCGTATACTTCTGCTTCTTGTCCTTTATTCTTACAGGCAGATCTGGAAGTATTCCCATATTACAGCCCATCGGCTGAAACTCTCCGCTGCATCCGCCGCTTATATATGCCGTCAGCGCTCCGATCATTGTTTCCGGCGGAAGAACCAGCGGATTTTTACCCTTTATGCGCCTTGCAGCATTTATTCCTGCCATGATTCCACTTGCCGCAGATTCAATATACCCCTCAACGCCCGTTATCTGACCGGCAAAAAATACATCCGGAAATTCTCTCAGACTATAGTCAGGGTTTAAAAGCTTCGGACTGTCTATAAAGGAATTCCTGTGCATAACGCCGTATCTTACAAATTCAGCATTTTCAAGACCGGTTATCATTGAAAAAACTCTCTTCTGCTCGCCGAATTTAAGATTTGTCTGGAATCCGACAAGATTGTAAAGCGTACCCTGGGCATTTTCCTTTCTCAGCTGAACTACCGCATAAGGACGCTTCCCGGTTCTTTTGTCAATGAGTCCAACAGGCTTTAACGGCCCGAAACGCATTGTATCCTCGCCTCTTTTTGCAAGCACCTCAACAGGCATACAGCCCTCATAAACCCTGAAATCCCTTTTGTCAAATTCTTTTAAGGGAGCGCTTTCAGCAGATATGAGCGCATTATAGAATGCAAGATACTCCTCCTTGTTCATAGGACAGTTTATATAGTCCGCATCACCTCTGTCATAGCGTGATGCAAAAAATACCTTTTCCATGTCAAGGCTCTCGTATGTCACAATAGGCGCAGCGGCATCGAAAAAGCTCAGATAACTGCCGCATTTTTTCTTGATGCTTTCAGCAAGGGCACCCGATGTCAGAGGTCCGGTTGCAATTATAGTAATGCCATTCTCCGGTATCTCAGTGATTTCTCTGTCTATAACCTTTATAAGAGGATTTGACATGATCTTTTCCGTAACACAGTCGGAAAATTTTTCACGATCAACTGCAAGCGCTCCGCCCGCTTCAACGGAATTTGCCTTTGCGCATGGCACTATCAGCGAACCGAGCAATTCCATCTCTTCCTTTAAAAGTCCGGCGGCTGAATCATGTCTTGACGCTTTGAGAGAATTTGAGCAGACAAGCTCGGCAAGTCCCGTATAATGGTGCGCAGGAGTATACTTATGCGGCTTCATTTCATAAAGCTCTGTTTCAATACCGGCAGCCGCAAGCTGCCACGCCGCCTCACAGCCTGCAAGTCCGCCGCCTATTACCTTTACCATTTTCCTCTCCTTTACGTCAGATCCTTTTCATAACCGCATCCCGGTTTTTCACAAACAAGCTTTCCAGATTTTCCGCCTTTTTTAAACAGCGTATTTCCGCATTTAGGACACTTTTCCTCAACCGGAACGTTCCAGGTCATGAAGTTGCAGTTCGGGTAATTGTCGCAGCCGTAAAAGCTTCTGCCCTTCTTGGATTTTTTGAGAATTATCTTCTTTCCGCAGAGAGGGCATGTTCCGTTTGTTTCCTGAACAATTTTTTTCGTATTCTTGCATTCAGGGAAACCAGGACATGCAAGGAATTTTCCGAATCGTCCGATCTTTATAACCATGTTTCTGCCGCACTGTTCGCAGACAACGTCAGTTTCCTCATCAGGAACCTTGACTCTCTTTCCGTCCATAGCCTTTTCTGCTTTTTCAAGAACCTTTTCAAAGTCCTTATAGAATACGTCAAGAGTGTCAACCCAGTTTTCCTCGCCCCGTTCAACAGCATCAAGATCATTTTCCATCTTAGCTGTGAATTTTGCGTCAACTATGTGCTTGAAATGCTCTTTCATGAGTTCTGTTGTGACCTCGCCCAGAGCAGTAGGTTTGAGCTGCTTGCCCTCTCTTTCAACGTAAAGACGTGAAATAATAGTCGTAATTGTCGGAGCATAAGTACTCGGTCTGCCGATACCGTTTTCCTCCATCGTCTTGATAAGCGAAGCTTCGGTATATCTTGCCGGAGGCTGTGTAAAATGCTGGTTACCTGCAATATCTTTAAGCTTTAAGATATCCTCCTTTGAAATCGGAGGAAGCATTTTATTATTTTCCTCGTCGTCCTCTTTCTTTTCCTCGTAAAGCTTTGTAAAACCGTCAAACTTTACAGAGTAACCTGAAGCCTTAAATGTACAGCCCTCAGCTTCAATAGTTACAGAAACTGTATCAAGAAGAGCGTTAGCCATCTGGCTTGCAATAAAACGCTCCCAGACAAGCTTGTATATCTTGAACTGGTCTGTTGTAAGACTTTCCTTTACTCTCTCAGGAGTAAGCTCCGGAAGTGACGGACGTATAGCTTCATGGGCGTCCTGAGCATTTTTCTTGGACTTAAAAACTCTCGGTGACGGCGGAAGGTATTCTTTTCCGAATATATTTTCTATACATTCTGCCGCAGCGCTCTTTGCTTCGTCAGAAATTCTCAGGCTGTCTGTTCTCATATAGGTAATAAGACCGACAGCTCCCATTCCCTCTATATCAACGCCCTCATAAAGCTCCTGTGCCGCCTTCATGGTACGTTTTGCCTGAAATCCCAGACGCTTTGAAGCTTCCTGCTGGAGAGTTGAGGTTATAAAAGGCGGTGCAGGCTGCTTTTTGGTAACACGTTTTTTTACATCTGTTACAACATACTGCGCATTTTCAAGCCTTTTTAAAATTGCATCAGTCTGTTCCTTATTTTCAAGCTCTGCCTTTTCGCTGTCAATATTCACAAGCTTTGCTGCAAATATCTTACGGCTTGACGGCGCTGAAAATCTTGCGTCAATGCTCCAGTATTCCTTTGGTACAAAACTTTTTATCTCATTTTCCCTGTCAACGACCATCCTTACGGCAACAGACTGAACTCTTCCGGCTGAAAGTCCTCTCTTGACCTTTTTCCAGAGAAACGGACTCAGCTTGTAGCCGACAATTCTGTCGAGAATTCTTCGTGCCTGCTGTGCATTCACAAGATCTATATCTATCTTGTGAAGATTATCCATTCCGGCTTTGATACCAGACTTTGTGATCTCATTAAATGTAACACGATTATTATCGTTCAGATCAAGACCCAGCATCTGAGCAATATGCCATGATATCGCTTCTCCTTCACGGTCCGGGTCAGTTGCGAGATATATTTTATCGCTTTTTTTAGCGTATTTTTTCAGTTCCTTTATAACGTCCTCTTTACCCTTCATATTAATATACTTAGGCTCAAAGTTATTTTCAAAATCAATTCCCATCTTTGATTTTGGAAGGTCTCTTACATGTCCCATGGAGGCAATAACTTCATAATCTCCTCCAAGGTATTTCTTTATGGTTTTTGCCTTTGCAGGCGACTCCACAATAACAAGATCAGACATATATGTTTGTTTTTCCGTCTCTGTTTACGGAAAAATCTCCTTTCAATGTTTTTTAAGGCAAAGCTACTGCTTTACAGTTTCCTGCTGCCGGTCATGCGGCGTAATCATAAGTCCGTACTTTTTTCCTTCTCTCAGCTCCAGCGCACCTATTATCTCAAGCTCTGTCAGAACTGCAAGTATATTAAGCGGACTTATACCCGAACGCTCGACAATCTCGTCCAGCATAAGCTCTTCATCGCCAAACACATTAACGACTGCAAGCTGTTCATCGGTCATATCCTCAAGCAGTTTTTCCCATTCTTCTCTGTCAGCGGTCCGTGAACTTTCCGCAACTGCCGGAACAGAGGATTGAGCAGCAGACTTTTTCTTTTTTCTTTTAGCGCTCCGGCTGTCTCTTTTAGGAATATCATTATCCTCTGATACGATCTCAGGAATAACGGCTTCACCTTTGAGCACTCTGAATGCACTGGACGTATAATAGTCATACAATATATCCAGGTGACTGAACACCGGAACAGCACCGTCCCGCAGATATTTTACCACTCCTGCATACCTTTTGTCAAATATATCTGCCGGAGGTATACAAAAAACCGTTCTTCCCTGTTCAGCCGCATGCTGTGCGGTTATAAGCGAACCGCTTCTTTCATCAGCCTCCGTTACAAGCGTTCCGAAGGTAAGACCGGAAATTATACGGTTTCTAATGTGAAAGCAAAGTCTGTCCGGACGTGTTCCCGGGAAGAATTCGCTTATAACAAGTCCATGTCTTGCCACAAGCTTTTTTGCGTCTCCGTTTTCCCTTGGATAATTTACGTCAAGCCCACATGCAAGAACAGCCGCAGTTTTTCCGCCGGCTTTAAGCGCTCCCCTGTGCGCAGCTGAATCCAGTCCCAGAGCAAAGCCGCTTACTATTATAAATTCACGCTTTGCAAGCTCGGCACATATCCTTTCAGTCACATCAACGCTGTAAGCCGAAGGATTTCTTGTTCCGACGCAGGAAAGCGAAGGGCTGCTGTTAAAGCCCTCTATATCACCCATACAAAACAGTACGGCAGGCGGATTATAAATATTCCTCAGAAGATAAGGATAATTTTCATCCTCAAAGGTCAGTATATAAAACCCTTTGTTTTCACAATATTCAATAATACTGTCGCACTGTTCTATATGTGTTGTTTTTACGGCACGTTTTTCTGTATCGCTCAGAGAAGGATGCTCTCCGTCGCATACCGCATTGTATGCTTCCTTAACGTCCCCAAATGGACTTATCATCTGCCATATGCGTTCATTTCCGGGTCTGAGCGCCATTGCAAACCACAGCCAGTAACGTCTGTTGTCATTCACCTCTTATCAGCTCCCACATTATAATTCCGGCAGCCATTGCAGCATTGAGCGATTCCGTATTGCCGTTCATCCTGACAGTGATCCTGCCGGAGCATTTCGCTGTCACAGCTTCGTTAAGACCGTTTCCTTCGTTGCCAATAAACACAGCGCCTCCGTTTTTAAAATCCATGCTTTTGACATCTGCCACATTTTCATCCACAACTGCGGCATAGCTTTTCACACCTGCATCGCTCAGAGCAGAAAACAGCTCGTCCTCATTTACATCCCTGAAAACCGGTATACGGAACATTGAACCCATAGTTGCCCTTACAACCTTCGGGTTATATACGTCGCAACTTTCGCAGAAAATAACGCCGTCAAGTCCAAGAGCGTCGGCGGTTCTGATTATCATGCCGGCGTTTCCCGGATCCTGAAGTCTGTAAAGGACAGCGTATCTTCCTCCGGATTTTATTTTTCCACAGACAGACGTATTGTCACCAAATCTGCACTGTGCGAATATACCCTGAGTATTTTCCGTTGCAGAGATGCTTTTACCAATATCATCAGAAATTATACTGACCTTTATTTCATCCGGAAGCTGTTCAAGCTCGCCGATATATTTTTCGACAGCTGATTCACTGACATAGATCTGCTCAATTTTTGCCCCCGAACTTACAGCGTCAAAAACAAGACGGCTTCCCTCAAGAGTGAAGAGCCTATATCTGTATCTTTCCTTTTTTAAGCTGACAAGCTTTTTATAAAGCTTTATTTTAGGGTTATCCTTTGATCTTATCGTTTCGCCGAAAAAACAAGCCTGTTCCAAATTGCTCTTCCTCCATTTTTATTTGTACTGCATCAGTACATTGCCGCCTTAAAACAGCGATTCTGCTGCACATTTCCTTAAACGAAAACACGCTCTATTTGCGTAAAAGAGCGTGTTTTTATCTGATTAAAGAGCAGCCTTAGCCTTTTCAACAATAGCTGTAAAGCCTGCTGGATCGTTAATTGCAATTTCAGAAAGCATCTTGCGGTTGAGAGTGATTCCTGACTTCTTAACGCCGTTCATGAACTGTGAATAGTTCATTCCGTTAAGCTTGCATGCAGCGCTGATTCTTGTGATCCAAAGCTGTCTGAAATCTCTCTTCTTCTTCTTACGTCCTGCATATGCATAGTTGCCTGACTTCATTACGGCCTGCTTAGCCATCTTGAAATGCTTGCTCTTAGCGCCCCAGTAGCCCTTAGCAAGCTTGAGTGTTTTATTTCTTCTCTTGCGAGTCATCATCGCACCCTTAACACGTGCCATAGTCTTATACCTCCGTTTTTATTTTCGATATTACTTATAAGGAACTAACTTCTTGATTACAGGTGAATTTGCGTCGCTTGCAAGACCTGCGCAGCGTGCAATTCTCTTTCTCTTTGTATCCTTCTGAGTAAGTCTATGTCTTTTGTTTGTGTGCTGATATTTAACCTTGCCGTTCTTAGTCAGCTTGAAACGCTTTTTAGCGCCTGAATGTGTTTTAACCTTAACCTTTGCCATAACCGGTTCCTCCTTTATTTAGTCGATGCTTTCGGTGACATGAACATAACAATACTGCGGCCTTCCATTTTAGCAGGCTTGTCAACAACACCGGCTTCTGCGCATGCCTCTTTGAACTTTTCAAGCAGTTCCTCGCCAAGCTGCGGATGTGCGATCGCACGCTTGCGGAATCTTACAGAAATTTTAATCTTATCTCCGTTTTTAAGGAACTTTATTGCCTGATTAACCTTTGTGTTAAAATCATGAGTGTCAATCGCAGAAAACATTCTGATTTCCTTGATATCAACTGTTTTCTGATTTTTTCTTGCTTCCTTTTCTTTCTTTGCCTGTTCAAAGCAGAACTTTCCGTAATCGAGAATTCTGCATACCGGCGGTTTTGCATTCGGAGCAATCTTAACCAGATCAAGATCCTTTTCATACGCCATCCTCTGAGCATCTCTGGCAGAAACAACGCCGAGCTTTGTTCCGTCAACGTCGATCAGCAGTACTTCCTTATCTCTGATCTCCTCGTTGATCTGCAGTTCCTGTTTGCTAATAGTCAGCACCTCCAAGCATTAATTAGGGCGTAAAATTATTATCGCCAAAATAAAAATGAGCGCAGATATACAATCAGCACTCAATAATAATCTGTAAGCGAAAAATCACAAACATCTGAATATTGACCATGCCAGGCAGAAAACACGCCGCATGGTGAGAACTGATATTCTGCTTTGTTTTTACTGATTAATTATACACTATTCCAAAATCGTTGTCAAGACTTTTTTATAATATTTCCGAAATTTTTTCAGCTGCGGTTTTTAATCAGCCGATATTATAATGTATAGTACAGGCTAGATAAACAAACGTTTTGTAAAATTTATTTTACGCAGATTTAACATTCCGTCTCTTTTGGATTTTACATTGCTGTTATAAAATAATCATGTAATCGAAAAGGAATTCGGTTATTAATGATTAATGCCTAAAAAGCATAAAGGAGACTTTTATTATGAATATGAAAAAAACACTTGCACTTGTTATGACAACAATTTTTACTGGCTCTCTTGCAGTAGGCTGCGGTTCTGAATCATTTAGTGCAAAGGAGGACATAACAATTGTTTCAAGAGAGGACGGCTCCGGCACAAGAGGCGCTTTCGTTGAGCTTTTCGGAATCGAAGAAAAGGATGCCGACGGAAACAAGGTTGACCGTACGACAACTGACGCACAGATCACCAACAACACATCTGTAATGATGACAACAGTTGCCGGAGATATGTACGCTATCGGATATATTTCACTCGGCTCTCTCAATAAAACTGTAAAGGCTGTAAAGATTGACGGTGTTGAACCTACAGTTGACAATGTTAAGAATGATTCCTACAAAATCGCACGTCCTTTTAACATTGCATACAAGGAAACTTCTCTGAGCGACGTTTCAAAGGATTTCATTGACTATATCATGAGCACAGAGGGTCAGCAGATCGTTTCCGACAACGGATACATCAGCATTGACGGCGCTTCACCATACTCTGGTTCAAAGCCTTCAGGAAAGATCGTTGTTGCCGGTTCATCATCAGTTTCACCGGTAATGGAGAAGCTTGCGGAAGCTTACAAGAAAGTAAATACCGGCGCTGACATTGAAATCCAGACAAGCGATTCCACAACAGGAATGACTTCAGCAGGCGATGATGTATGCGATATTGGAATGGCTTCAAGAGAACTGAAGGATTCAGAGCTTGAAAAGGGTCTTACTCCACTTGTAATCGCAATGGACGGTATTGCAGTTATTGTAAATAACGACAACCCTACAACGGATATTTCAAGCGATGAAATCAAATCAATCTATGTCGGAGATACAAAGACATGGGAAACCCTTGCTGACTAATCTGTCTTTTGGGGGATCGCAAATATATGAAAAAAAATATTCTTGAAAAAGCAATGAGCATCGTTTTTCTGATAGCCGCATGCGTTTCAATCCTCGCTGTTGCAGTGATATGCCTGTTTCTTTTTGCAAACGGCATCCCTGCAATGGGGAAGATTGGATTTTTAAAGTTTCTGACCGGCGATGTATGGCGTCCGTCAAACGATATTTATGGTATTCTGCCGTTTATACTCGGAAGCCTTTATGTTACTGCCGGCGCTGTTCTCATCGGAGTTCCGATAGGAATTATGACAGCCGTCTTTATGGCACGCTTCTGCCCGAAAAAGCTTCACAGGATATTAAAGCCTGCTATCGACCTTCTTGCCGGAATCCCGTCTGTAATATACGGCTTTTTCGGACTCGTAATAATTGTTCCGGTAACAGGCAGCTCAATTATAGCGGCATCATTAATACTTGCCATAATGATACTGCCGTCTGTAATAAGCGTTTCCGAATCTGCGCTCAGAGCTGTTCCGGAAAGCTATTACGAGGGCGCTCTTGCACTTGGCGCAACACACGAAAGAAGCGTTTTCACAGTCGTTCTGCCAGCAGCAGGCTCAGGCGTTTTTGCAGGAGTTGTGCTTGGCATAGGACGTGCAATAGGTGAAACCATGGCGGTCATGATGGTTGCCGGAAACAACACTGGTATGCCGAAAAGCATATTCAAGGGCGTTCGTACACTCACCTCAAACATTGCAATAGAAATGGGCTATGCGACTGACCTTCATCGTGAAGCGCTCATTGCAACGGGCGTTGTGCTGTTCGTGTTTATACTTATAATAAATTTCGCATCATCTATGCTTAAAAGGAGGAGCAGTGCAAAATGAATCCTATGCGTAAGGAAAGCTTCAAAACAAAGCTTTCACATTATAAAAACTCCCCCGGCTCGCTTATACTGATGCTTCTTGTAATGCTCTGTGCCACTATCACCGTTCTGACGCTGATTTTTCTGGTAATCTATATCCTTGTAAACGGCATTCCACATTTAACGCCTTCTCTTTTCTCCCCGGAATACAACTCCGAAAATGTATCAATGCTGCCGGCGATCATAAACACATTTATAATGACAATTATTTCTCTTGTTATTGCAGTTCCTCTCGGTATATTTTCTGCCGTTTACCTTGTTGAGTATGCAAAAAGAGGCAACAAGCTTGTCGGCATTATAAGAATGACAACTGAAACTCTGTCCGGCATTCCGTCAATTGTTTACGGTCTTTTCGGTTTTCTGTTCTTCCTTACAACTCTCAAGCTCGGATATTCAATACTGTCCGGTGCTCTGACTCTTGCGATAATGATTCTTCCGCTTGTTATGAGAACAACTGAGGAAGCGCTGAAATCAGTACCAGATTCCTACAGAGAGGGCAGCTTCGGTCTTGGCGCAGGAAAGCTGAGAACCGTTTTCAGGATAGTACTTCCTCCGGCTATACCGGGAATACTTTCCGGTATTATTCTTGCAACCGGACGTATCTGCGGAGAAACTGCCGCACTTATATTTACTGCCGGAACAGGTACAAAGATCGCATTGAACATAATGTCCTCCGGACGAACACTTGCAGTACACATGTACAATCTTTCAAGCGAGGGTCTTTACATTGACCAGTGCTATGCAACAGCAGTTATTCTTCTTGTGCTTGTTGCCCTGATAAATGGTCTTTCCGGACTTATAGCCAAAAAAATATCGAAAGGATAAATCATGGACAAATTCAAGGTTGAAGGTCTTGATCTTTACTACGGTCAGTTCAAGGCGTTGAAAAATATAAATATAAAAATTCCTGATCATGAAATAACAGCATTCATAGGACCGTCCGGCTGTGGCAAATCTACTCTTCTGAAATCCCTCAACAGGATGAATGACCTGGTTGAGGGCTGCTCTATAAAGGGAAAGGTTTTGCTTGACGGCGAGGATATTTATGACAAAATGGATGTAAATCTTCTGAGAAAGCGTGTCGGCATGGTTTTTCAGAAGCCTAATCCGTTTCCTATGAGCATATATGACAACATCGCATACGGTCCGAGAACGCATGGAATCCGTTCAAAGGCAAAGCTTGATGATATTGTTGAAAAATCGCTTCGTGACGCCGCAATCTGGGACGAGGTCAAGGACAGACTCAAAAAAAGTGCGCTTGGAATGTCCGGTGGACAGCAGCAGCGTCTTTGTATCGCAAGAGCGCTCGCCGTACAGCCGGAAGTTCTTCTCATGGATGAACCGACATCAGCTCTCGACCCGATTTCCACATCAAAGATCGAAGACCTTGCAACGGAGCTGAAAAAGGAGTATACTATAATTATAGTAACCCACAATATGCAGCAGGCTGTCAGAATTTCTGACAACACAGCCTTTTTCCTGCTTGGCGAAATTATTGAATACGACAAAACTGAAAAGCTTTTTTCTATGCCTTCAAACAAGAAAACCGAGGACTATATCACAGGGAGGTTCGGATAAATGCGTAATAAATTTGATCAGCAGCTTGAAACTCTTCATGTTGAGCTTATAAAAATGGGCGCTTTGTGTGAGGACGCTATTTCAGGAGCGGTTAAGGCTCTTGACGGCAATAACGAGGAAATAATTCAGAATGTGTTTCATATTGAATCAGAAATAGATCAGAAGGAACGTGATATTGAGGCTCTCTGCATGAAGCTTCTTTTGCAGCAGCAGCCGGTTGCAACAGATCTGAGAGTTGTTTCCGCAGCAATGAAAATGATTTCTGATATGGAACGTATCGGCGACCAGGCGGCAGATATTGCTGAGATCACAAAATTCGTAAAGTCTGCTGCCCTCAGGGACGTTGTACCTGTCGGAAAAATGGCAAATGCAGCGGCAAGAATGGTAACAAACGCTATTGATTCGTTCATAAAGCGTGATCTGACGCTTGCAGGAAGAGTAATAGGCTCAGACGACATCATTGATGACCATTTTGCATCAATAAGAAAATATCTGGTCGAGTATATTTCAAAGCATCCGGAAAATGGCGAAAACTGCCTTGATATGCTCATGATTGCAAAGTATCTTGAAAGAATCGGCGATCATGCTGCTAATATTGCAGAATGGGTTGAATTTTCAATTACAGGTGTTTACAAAGGAGAAACACTATGATTTGTATTGTAGAGGATGACGGCAGCATAAGAGAGCTTGTTGCTTACACACTTAAAATGGCTGGCTTTGAAGCCGCAACGTTCCCTAACGGCGAAGAATTTTTCAATGCGCTCAACAGCTCGGATTATTCAAAATTCGAGCTTGTTCTGCTTGACATAATGCTTCCCGGAGAGGATGGTATTTCGATTCTCAAAAAGATCAGAAACTCATCCAAGACCCGTTCTCTCCCGATAATAATGATGACTGCAAAGGGAACAGAATATGACAAGGTTTTAGGTCTTGACAACGGCGCTGACGATTATATAACAAAGCCTTTCGGAATGTTGGAGCTTATTTCTCGTATAAAGGCAGTTCTGCGCAGAACCAGCGATTCTCCGGCAGACTATGAGCTTCACGCCGGAAATATTACAGTAAATCCGGGAAAGCATAAAGTGACAGTCAATGGAGAAAATGTTGTGCTGACCTACAAGGAATTTGAAATGCTCTGTATGCTTATAGAAAGCAAGGGTCTTGTCCTCTCAAGAAACAAGCTTCTTGAAAATATATGGGGATATGATTTTGACGGTGAAACACGAACGATTGACGTCCATATACGTTCTCTTCGCTCGAAGTTGGGCGAAAGCGGTAATATCATTGAAACTGTCCGGGGAATCGGATATAAAATCGGAGCAGAATATGAAACGTAAAATATCACTCAGTATGTGCTGTATAGCGGCGGTATCGGTCCTTCTGACAGCAGCACTTATACTTTTGGTCTTATGCAACAGAAATTACAGAAATATGACCTTGAATATCCGGCATGAAGCAGAATATATGGCGGCAGCAATGAACAATAACGGAGTTGATTATCTCAGCTCCGTTAAAGATGTTTCTCCGAGCAGAATAACCTGGATTGCGGCAGATGGTCATGTGCTCTATGACAGCACCGGAAAGGAAATGGAAAATCACTCAAATCGTCCGGAGTTTATAGATGCAATGAAAGACGGTTCAGGCGAAAGCTCCAGACTTTCCAAAACACTGAGCCGCAAAACTTTCTATTATGCCCTGCTGATGAACGACGGAACGGTACTCAGAATATCAGATTCAACAAGCAGTATTCTGAGCGATGTTTTCAGCAGTGTACCGTACCTTATAGTAATAATCTGCATAATGCTTATACTTGTAATTATTATTTCAAACATACAGACCAAAGCAATAGTAAAACCGATAAATGAAATTGCACTTGATTCGCCATATCCAGAAGTTCCGTATGATGAGCTGTCCCCTCTCCTTTCGAGAATTGAAAAACAGAATCGTGACATAAACGAGTATATAGAACAGCTTCAGAACAAGAAAAATGAATTTGAAACTGTTACTCAAAATATGAGCGAGGGACTTATTATAATAAATCTTCATCATATTCTTTCGTGCAACAAAAGCGCTCTGAGGATACTCGGAAATGAGAATTATGATTACACTGGAAAAAATATTCTTGATTTCAACCATTCAAAGAATTTCATTACTGCGGTTGAAACGGCACTCTCCGGAACAGCCGGAGAAACTAATCTTAAAATTGAGCAGAAAAATTATCTCATGATATCAAGTCCTGTTTTTGACAATGAAGCAGTAAGCGGCGCTGTGATACTTCTCATTGATACAACTGAAAAAAATTCAAGAGAAGAATTAAGGCGTGAATTTTCTGCAAATGTTTCACATGAACTGAAAACGCCTCTCACAACAATTTCCGGTTACGCTGAAATTATGAAATCCGGCTGGGCAGATCCAAAGGACTATCAGATGTTTGCTGAAAAAATTTACAGTGAAGCAAAACGTCTGATCAACCTGATCGAGGATATAATCAATCTTTCAAAGCTTGATGAAAATTCAACTGAAATGAAAATGGAAACTGTAAATATTTATTCACTTGCACAAGATATTGTAAATACTCTTTCCAAAAAGGCAGCAGACAAAAAGGTAACTATAACACTTAATGGTGAAAATGCTGAAATAACCGGTGTTAGTCATCTGCTTTATGAAATGATTTTTAATCTCTGCGACAATGCAATCAAGTATAACAAGCCCGACGGTAAAGTTGAAGTAACAATCATAAACAATAATAATTTTGCAAGGCTTATGGTTTCTGATACAGGTATTGGTATTCCTCCGGAAGATACAGAAAGGGTTTTTGAACGGTTTTACTGCGTTGATAAAAGCCATTCAAAGGAAACCGGCGGAACGGGTCTGGGGCTTTCAATTGTAAAGCATGGGGCAATGCTCCATAATGCAAAAATTGATGTTTACAGCGTACTTGGCGAAGGAACGACAATAACGCTCACATTTGACAGGAAAATCTAAAATTCAAACAATAAAATACCCGACAGTACTTTGATTCAAAGAAAACTGTCGGGTATTTTATTTTTAGAGAGTCAGAATTTGTTTTCGGCACATTGTGCCTTATTACTAATGTTTTTTCAGTATCTCAAGCTGCTTATAATTAAGAGGTACAAATCCCTTTCTTCTGTAGAGTCTCTCGGCGTCCATATTTGTATCAGTCACCTCAAGCCTGAAACGTGCAACTGACCTGTAGGCGCTGATTATACAGTCAAGCAGTTCCGAAGCAACGCCATTTCCACGAGCCTCCGGAAGAGTGTAAAGCTCCTCTATCCAGACAACCTCTCCGCCGGCTTCATTTGAATATGTAAACGCGAGCAGAGCATAGCCAACAGTTTTACCGTTTCTTTCACACAAATATGCAGCACAAAACTGGCTTCCTGCTAAAATCATATCAAAGGTTTTTTCAGCATATGATAATGGGATGGGATGATCTACTCCGTTGCTGCTGTAAAAATCCATACACATCGCTGTAAAAACAGATCTGTCATTTTCTGTGAATTTTCTGATCATTCGATTCCTCCAAGATTTTCATGAAATAAACAAAATAACAGCAAGCAATAAACACTTGCTGTTATTATAATGAGTACAATTATTATATTATTCTTTAACACCGCCGAGGGCAACGCCTTCAACAATGAACTTTGAAAGAATAAGGTATACAACTACAATTGGAATGATAGACAGAGCAATTGCAGCATACTTTGCACCATAGTCATTAACCTTATCGTTGGAAGTGATCATACTAACCATCATAGGGATTGTGAGCTGATTCTGCTTTCTTGAAGTAAGAATCATTGATGGCTGATAGAAGTTGTTCCAGTTAGCAACGAAAGCGAAAATAGACTGAACAGCTATAGCTGGTTTCATCATAGGAATTGCAATTGAAATAAATGTTCTGAATTCTCCGCAACCGTCAATTCGAGCCGCTTCGACAATGTCAAGCGGGAACGATGACTTCAGATATTGCCTCATAAAGAATATTATCGCAGGAGCAGCGATAGTCGGAACAATCAGTGGGATGTATGAGTTGTTAAGACCAAGCTTTATCATAAACTGAAGGAAACCAACAGATGTAACCTGCATAGGAACCATCATTACAGCAAGAATGAACGAATACGCAGCACCTCTAAGCTTGAAATCATAAACCACGAGACCATAAGCTGTCAATGCTGAGAAAAATACACTCAGAATAGTTGTGCTGACAGCAATAATCGCACTGTTTTTGAAACCAATCATTGGCTTGAAATTTTCAAACATCGGGTGATTGAAAAGCGTATGGAAGTTCTTTGAAAGCCAACTGCCAGGGATAAGTGAAACACCGCCGACAACATCAGCTGACTGTCTTGTTGCATTTATAATAAGTATGTAAATAGGCAAAAGACAGATAATAGTAAGTATAATACATACTACAAACAAAATGATTGATTTTGCACGGAGCTTGGCGGTATAGCTTTTACTCGCGCCAACATTTTCAATGCTCATATCTCCATACCTCCCAATCCTCTCTGTTTAGCTTTCATTGCCTTAGCATGTGCTTTTCTTTCCTTTTTCTTGGCTGCCTCGTCCTTGTCACGATTCATTGCAAATGCAATACAGCCGAGAGCAACAGTTATGAAGAAGAGAATAACTGATGCCGCACCTGACCAACCGTAATTGGCTGGAATTACATCTCTGAACTGCTGGTAGATATAAACAGCAATTGTCTTTGTGTGTTCGCCAACTGTCGTACCTTTTTTATAAAGATACGGGATATCAAACATCTGCAGACCACCAATCATTGATGTGATCAAAGTGTAAAGCATAATCGGTCTTAAAAGCGGAAGAGTAATCTTTCTGAATACCTGGCCACTTGTTGCACCATCAATATTTGCTGCTTCAAACAGTGATGGGTTAAGACCCATGATACCTGACATCAGCATGATCATAGTATTACCAAACCACATCCAGCACTGGATAAACATGATCATAACTCTTGATTCCCATTTACCAGTTACGAACTGAATTGGTTCATCTATAATATGAGCAGATAAAAGCAGATTGTTTACAGCACCATATTTTGATTCGGCAAAAAGTGAATAGAACAACGCAGCAATTGATGCGGCAGTTATAATATTCGGCATGTACATAACTATCTTAAAAAAGCCCTTACCCTTAATTTTGAGTTTTGCGTCTGTAAACCAAACAGCAAGAGCAAGTGAAAGAGCAATCTGTGGAATGAAGTTACCACCCCATACAATGAAGGTATTTAATAAATATTTGAAAAATTGTTCTTGTGCAGACACAGCACGAAATTCTGCGCCCATATCGTTAGTTAAGCCGGACGTACCAAAAAGTAAATTCTTAAAATTTTCCAGTCCTACAAAATCGTCAACACTTGAACCCGGAGTTGTTCCATTTCCGTAAAGACTTAAAATAAAAGTATTAATCAGAGGCCAGACCTGAAAGAAACCATACACAAGAAAAAATGGCAGTATAAAGAAATAGCCGTACTTTGCGTAGCTGATAGAACGAATATTTCTTTGTGCAGCAGATGCCATATTGTACACCTCTCTCTAAAATTAATTAGCAATTATGTTAACAGGATGAGATAAACTCATCCTGCAACATACAAAAATCAAATCTAAAACAATTATCAGTTAACTGCGATGTCTGTAACGCTTGTAGCAACTCTCTTCTTGAAGTCGTTGATGCAAGCATCAGCGCTGTCAGTTTCACCTGCGCAGTAAGCATTAACTGCATCAAGGAATGCTGTCTTGATTGAAGCGTCATATGGAGTGATAAGTCCCTTGAGGTCGATGTTCTGAGCTGAAGCGTGGAGAACAGCGAACTGATCCTGACCACCGAGGTTAGCATTGCTGTTTGTACCTTCGTCAACGATCTTCTGCATTACGTTCTTGTTTGAAACGTACTCGCCGCCGTCCTTACCGAGAGCATATTTTTCCATAGATGCTGGATCTACAGTGAAGTAGTTGATGAAGCTTGCAACCATGTCTGCGTTATCAGTCTTTGGTGATACGCACATCCATGTACCGCCCCAGAAGTAAGGTGTAGGACCTTCTGTAACTGCCCACTTGCCGTATGTAGCTCCGCCTTCGCCGCCAGCTGCTGCAAGAAGGATTGAATCGCCGAAGCCCCATGTTGATACAAAGTAACCCATTGTATCGTCTGTCTGACCAGCTGCATACCAGTCATCTGTCCACTGGTTGAGGTCTGTAACGTACTTGTTGTCTCTCATGTTCTTTGCAAGGTCGATGAACTTGTTGCAGAAATCGTCAACTGCAAGAGCGCCGTCCTTAACCCATGGAGTTGTTCTGTTAGCTGCGAATGCCTGCCAGATACCGCCGAGAGTTGTTGTCAGAGCTGTCTTGTTGCCTGACTTCTCGTATACAGTAGCAGCTGTTTCCTGGAACTTATCCCAGTCAGCAACGAGTGGCTGCATTTCTTCAGGTGTCTTAACACCAAGGTATGACTCAGCGAGGTCTGTTCTGTAGCACCAGCCACCAGGAGCAGCCTGCCATGAAACGCCCTTGATTACGCCGCCGTCAGTTGTCTTACCGATATCCATTGTATAGCTGTAAAGATCCTTGAAGTTGTCCTCAGTAAATCCGAGGTCGCTCAGAGGAGCTGTCTTTTCGTCATCATTGATGTACTTAAGAGCCCAGTCAGCTTCAACCATGAAAAGGTCAACGTCGTCGCCGCCGAGGAAGTACTGGTCATACTGAGCAGAAGCTTCGCCGCCGCCTACGTTGAAGTTAACGAAGTTTACCTGATCCTTTGTGTAGCCTGCATCTGGAAGCCAGAATGAAAGCATTGGATCAACGTCGTTTGCGTTCCAAGCAAGAATTGTCATCTTGTCGCCGCCTGTTGGCAGTGAACCTGAGTATGTAAATTCGCCTGAAGCTGCGCTGCTGTCGTCAGCTGTTGAGTCAGCTGCTGAAGATTCAGCTGCTGATGATTCAGCCTCGCTTGATGAGCTGTCTGCCTGTGATGATGATGAAGATGAAGAAGATGATGAAGAATCATCGCCGCATCCTACAAATGCTGTTGCAGAGATTGCAAGAGTTGCAACCAATGCTAATGTTCTTTTAAGTTTGTTCATTGGTAGTTTTCCTCCTTAATGATTATATTATATTTTAAACTGATAAAATATAATAAGCGTATAAAATATATTGGATCCGTTAAATGTTCTTAACGGTAGCTCCCCTGATAAATCTGCCGCCTATGACAAGCTCTCTTGTTTCCTCCGGAATCTCCTCTTTTTTTATTGCCATGATAAGAAGCTCCGCAGCTGTTTTTCCAATCTGGTGAGTATCCTGTTCAAAGGTGGTCAGTGCAGGATTCATAAGCTGAGTCATCTGTATCCCGTCATATCCTGCTATTGACAGCTCCTCCGGTATCCTGATCCCTGCTTCCCTGGCAGCGTTAAGCGCACCGATAGCCGCAAAATCATCCGGAAGAATAATAAATGTAGGTCTGTCATAAAGTTTCAACATTTCAGCTGTAATTTTATGAACACTTTCCACATCATGATATTTGCCCTGACGCAGATAATCCGGCTGAACCTGAATGCCAAGCCTTTTCATTGTGTCAAGGTATGAGTTAAGGCGCATAGTTGTAACCTGAGAACTTTCGCCGTAGATATAAGCAATTTTCTGATGCCCGCAGTTGTTGGCATATTCAACAATTTTTCTGATGCCCGTAACATTGTCCGATGAAACTGACAGAATCCCGTCCGTCTTGTAGTCAATCGTAACCAGCGGTATATCGCTTTTCATAAGCTCTGCAATATTGTTGTCATAAAAGTCAACACATGCAGCCAGAACACCGTCAACCGATCTGTACATGCAGTGTTCATAGAACGATATCTCGGTTCCGCCTATTTTTCCGCATATAAACGTTATGTCGTATCCGTTCGACTCCGCTTCAACCCTGAAGCTATCGAGAACTGCCGAAAAATAGCTGTGAGTCAAGCCGCTGTGAGCCTTGTCCTGAAGGAGAACGCCGATATTGTACGTCTTGTTTGTTTTGAGCGCCCTTGCCTGTGCATTCGGAAAATAACCAAGCTTTTTTGCAGTATCGCATACAAGTTTTTTTGTTGCACTGCTGACATCGCTGTGATTATTCAATGCCTTGCTCACTGTCGCAATAGACACACCGCACTTTTCTGCGATAGTTTTAATCGATACCATGCTCACCATCGCACCCTTCAAATTATCATCACTTTTGGCTGACTTACCAAAAAATCAGAAAAATATTCAAATTCTTTCGTGATATTAATATACAATACTCAAAGAAAAAAGTCAATGCTTAATACCATTCCTTAATACTTTTTTAGCAGAATTCACAATTATTTTAATACGTTTTTGTGCAATATTCAAGCTTTTTTACGCTGAAAATAACATTATTACAAAACGGTAAAAGAAGTTACGCCAACATTTCTTACAAAAAATCCTTTTTATTTTGTCAGTTTTCCACATCACAAGCTCACTTTTTGAGCTGTTGTTTATGGCTTATTCCAATTAAGCCGATTTCATTCGTATATTTTTAAGCACTTTACACATAAAAATAATTTATAACTTTACTAAGATACTCTTCTGTCATGTTATCAGCATAAAGCAGCTCATAAGGATGACTGAAATATTTTATTTCTACCCTCAGTTTCAGTATATTTTCAGCAAGCATGTCCGTCATACCGGGAACTCTCATAAGCTCATCCTTACTGGCTTTGTTAAGATCAACCGCCTCGCCCGGCGCAAGCGTTTCAAAAACTGACTCCTGCGTCTCCTCATAATAAGCTTCTGTTTGAATTTCGGATTCCTCCGCAGCGACAGAAATATCGGGTTCATATTCATCCTGCGGATACACCGGATTTTCTACATATATATGTGGCTGTATATCCAGAAATGTCTTTTCACCTATGCCGCTTACATTCATTATCTCCTCAATATTTCTGAAACCGCCGTTTTGCTGCCTATAGGCAATTATATTTCCGGCGATAACCTCGCCGATTCCGTTAAGGAGCATAAATTCCTCAGCAGATGCGGTATTGAGATTTACATAAATATACTCAGTCTCCGGTGGTGTTTCCTGCACTGCTGTTTCTGCTGCCGTCAGAGGTTCATAAGCCGGAAGCGTCTTTTCCGGTGCAGATTCAGTCACCGCCGTTGATGCAGCCTCATAAATGCTGCTGACGTATGAATTCGTCTCAGTTGCCCATATATCATACTGTCCTGATATTACGGGCGTTTTTCCGAGCAGCTCATCAGAAATAAAATATGCTGCCGCAGATGCGGCTAAAGCCAGGGTCACAACAATAGCTACAATTATTTTCCTGTCCATATTTCTTCATTATCCAGTTTCAACATTCTAAGGGAAGAGTGCATATTCTTCCCTGCTATTACATATATAAATATACACCACCACACTGGGTTTTGCAAGTATTTTCTATACTATTTTCGACATTTTTCGTGATTCAGAACCCGTTTTCTTTTATTTGACTTTTTGTACGGATTCATTATAATATAATATATACAGCCCTTATAATACAAAAAGGAGAAGAATAAACATGACGACAACCGCTATTTCAACAGCAGCTGTAACCACAGCAACTGAAACTGTCACAACGGAATCTGCAAATCCCGTTGAAGAGATCATTGCCAATGCAGTAAGTTCTACATCAGAAGAAACCTCAAAGCTTGGCAACATGCTTTCAAAAATGGGAGAACAAATAAAAGGGGCAATACCATCCGTTTTATTTGCTGTTGTTATTTTTATTATAGGACTTGCAATATCAAAGCTCATTCTGAGGATATTCTCACGCTGTCTTAAAAGGACAAATGTTGACAACACAGCTGTAAGCTTTCTGAAATCACTGTTAAAGGTACTGCTCTACACAATTGATTTCATCATAACGCTTTCGATCCTGAACATACCAATGACTTCAATAATAGCTGTAGTCAGCGCCGCTGGTCTTGCAATCGGTCTTGCACTGCAAAACAGCCTTTCAAATCTTGCCGGTGGATTTATAATTCTTTTCAGCAAACCGTTTAAGTCCGGTGATTTTGTTGAAACAAATTCTGCGTCCGGTGTCGTAGAGGGAATTGGTATTCTTTACACGAAAATACTAACAAACGACAACAAGACAGTTTATATACCAAACGGAAAAATCTCCGACTCCATGATTACAAATTACAGCGAACAGCCGACAAGACGAGTTGATCTGGAATTCGGCATAAGCTATTCCGACGATCTTGAAAAAGCAAAGACAATAATACAGAAATTAGCCGGCGAGCATCCTCTCATACTGAAGGACCCTGAACCATTTGCAAGACTTGGAACACAGGCGGAGGACAGCCTCCAGATAACAGTCAGAGTCTGGACAGAAACGGAAAATTACTGGCAGGTCAAGTTTGACTTTACAGAGCTTGTGAATCAAGCTTTTATTGACAATAACATTACAATACCATTCAGACAGCTGGATGTTCATCTTGTCAGGGAGGATTAAATGGAAGAAATCGCAGCGGCTGTCCAGGAGGAATCAAAGCCAAAAAAGAAACGTCGTTCCCCGCCTTTTTTCAGGCTTGTAAGATTTTTGCTTATCGTTTTCGTATTATGGTGGTTCAACAACTTTACCATTAAAATCACAAAGCAGGAAATCACCTCGCCAAAGGTGGAAAATGATATAAAGATAACCGTTATCAGTGATTATCATGCAAGCACAGAACCATTTTCACTGAAAAACGAATATGTGATGAAAAAGATCAGAAAAACCGATCCAGATATCGTCTGTTTTCTGGGAGACATGCATTCGACCGGTGCAAGCGAAACTGAAAAGGAAAAATCACTTTCTCTCATGACTGACGCCGTTAAAGAGGGGTGGAAGGTATTTTTTGTACTTGGCGAACATGACGACAGAACCAACAGCTACATATCCAAAATGCAGGAATGTGGCATAGACGTCCTGAACGATGAAAAAAGAACGCTGAATCTCGGCGAGACAAAAATAAATATTTATGGCATAAGCAACGCCTATTTTGCGCCGTCCTTTGATCTGAGAAATAAATTTGACATTGACAAAAAGCAGTACAACATACTTCTGGCACATATTCCAATGTACAGCGACTATGAAAAGTTCGGCGCTGACCTGACTCTCTGCGGAGATACTCATGGAGGGGTTATGCAGCTTCCTCTTTTAGGACCAGCATACTGCAACGACAGATTTTTTCCTGAAATAACCTCTTCAGGCGATGAACAGATTTATGATAAGGGACTTTTTGACTATGACGGCGGAAAGCTTTTCATTACCTCCGGTCTGGGAAATTTCATTGACAGCCGAAACCTTCCCGTCAGGTTCTTAAACCGGCCTGAGGTTGCGTCAATAACAATTTCTCCGGAGTAAATCCTTATCATCTTTACACCAAAACATACTTTAGGAACCGCTGAACAAAAGCACAGTTGAAAAAGCAAATCGATAATTACGACTAAAACAGCAGTATTTTGACTGAAAT
>CAKSJL010000017.1 GCA_934463345.1 uncultured Oscillospiraceae bacterium
CAGTTGTGATTGTTTCACGCTGTCTCTGTGACATGTTATTGAGGATAACATTTGTAACCTCTTCTGATGCAGCTTTAAGCGCAACAGTAAGATCCTTTGTATCGACCTCTCTGATAAAGGTCTGTATTTCCATATTATCAAGATAGACAATATCTTCAAATACGAACATAAGCTTCTTGATATCATCAGCAAGTACAGGATCCTCATCATAGAGTTCTTCAAATATGTATTTTTCTGTCTTTCTGTCAACCCTGTTCATGATCTCAGCAATGTAGTTGACACCGCCCATTTCCATAACGTCAACAGATGTAACAGCAGATAGCTTTTTGTTCAGAACACTCTCCACAATATTTATTATTTCCGGCGATGCTCTGTCAAGATTTGAAATTCTTTTAATAACATCAAGCTGTATCTCTCTCGGCAATTCAGAAATTATCGCTGACGCCTGGTCAGCTCTCGCATAAGAAAGCACAATTGCAATCGTCTGTGGATGCTCGCTCTGCAAAAGCATCTGAAGATTCTTATAATCAACTTTTCTTACCATTTCAAACGCTCTGACTTTGCCTGATTTTGCGATTTGCTCCATAAGATACGCTGAACGCTGAGGTCCGAACGCCTTTTCAAGAATCTCCTTGGCATAGGATTCGCCGCCCTCGGTTATTATATTCTGAGTAATGCACATATCATAGAAATCTTCCATGATACCTTTCATATCCTCAGATGACAGCAGATCTATCTTGGAAATTTCACTGGTAATTTCCTCTATCTCATCATCTCTCAGATATTTATATACTTCCGAAGCACTGTCTGCACCAAGAGCTATCATAATCGCTGCGACCTTCGTTGCGGAGGTTATCTTAGGCTGTGCAGGCTGCTTTGTAGAAGTATTTGCCATTATTCATCACGCTCCTTCAGCATTGAGCGTATGAGTGCAGCAGCAATTTCTGGATTATTCTTTGCAAATTCACGAACTTCCATTTCCGCTGCCTTTTCTGTTTTGCTGTGTTCCTCCGCAGCCTCTTCAAGTGTTTTCTTATTGTTTTCTTCAATTGTTTCCTGAAGCGACTGGATTGCAGCATCACTTTCTTCCTGCTGCTGCCTCATCTTCTTCTTCATGCTCTTTATAATCATAAGTATAATTATAAGTATAACTGCAAGCAGAATAAACGAGCATAGGCAGATAAGAATTATAAGCTTTTTGGTAATAGGTCCCGGATTCGGATTTGGATTTGGATTAATTTCATTTTTGCCTAACTGACGGCAGAGAACAGAAATCTTATCCTCGCTAATGTTTGTTGCATTTTTTACAAGCTGAATAACACCATTTCTTTCATCTCTCGAAAGATATCCATTATCATTAGTAACAACGACAGAAATTGAAGCGTCCTTTACAACACCTTGTTCTTTTTCAGTCTGAGTCATAACATAGCCAGGATCGATCCATTCTATGTCATGATTATAGTCCGCAGTGTTGTCACTGTTCAGAACTGGTTCTGTACCATTCTGGTAATTCGGAATATCTGAATTGTTTTCCTCGCCTACAACACCGCCTTCTGCAACTGGTGTATTGCTGGTATTATAGCTTATATGTTCATTTGCCTTTACGCTGTTTCCGTCCTCGTTCGTCAGAAGCTCTTTTCGCTCTTCAACAATCTTGTCATAGTCAAGCTCAACTACGGCAACGGCGTCAACACCGTCAGGATAGATATTCTGTAGAATCTGCTTGGCGTTTGCTTCATACATGCTTTTAAATGTATTGGCATATTCCATCTTGGTTTCCATGTCGATCTCGTTAGGCTTGCTTTCCTCTGCCTCTTCCTCCGAAAGCATTTCCTGACCAGTCTGAGCGTTTATTACAGTTACGTCGTCCGGTGTCATCTGCTGTGCACTGTAAGCAACAAGTTTCTTTACTGCTGAAACATTTGCCGGTGTGAAACCTGCACTGTTGGTAAGTGTAAGCGTTACGCTTGCAGTAGCTTTTTCGTCATTCTGTTCCCATGCATAATTACTTTTTTCCGGAACATTGATTGTAACAATTGCGCCCTTTACTCCGTCAATTCTTTTAAGAGTTGTCTGAAGTCTGTCCTGAAGTTCAAATCTTAAAGTCTGCTTCTTTTCAAATTCAGTCATTGTCATGCTGAGATTATCAAAAAATGTTCCATATGACGGCGCAGACTGAGGATACCCAAGCTCAGCAAGCTCGAAAACAAGATTATCCCATTCGGATTTCTTTACCTCAATTTCTCCGTCCTTGGTCATTTTTGTTTCAACATTTCTGTTCTGAAGTTCAAGATACACTTCAGTTGACTCTTCCTGTGACATATCCGGGAAAAGCACGATCCAGTCAGACGAGGATTTTTTATTAAGATAAACCGTAAGTACTATAGAACCGATAAGTATGACAGCCAAAGCAGCACATATAACGATTTTTGCGATTTTCGTAAGCCCTTTCCAAAGGGTTTTAAGCTTTTCTAAAACCGATTTTAGTTTTTCTTTCATTTAACAACCAAACTTCCTGTATCTGTATTTTTCCATAATTACTGACAGCGCAGTAACCTCATAATAAAAATTTCAAAAACTTTGTTATATTGCTGCAGATATCATACCTGCATAGACATTATTTCCTTATATGCATTAACAGCTCTTGTTGTCAGCTGCACAGTCATTTCAATTGCTGTTGAAGCTTTGGTTGAATCGAGCATAGCAGATTCAATGTCGCTGGATGCGCCTGTGGCAATATCATAAGCGCTCTGGAGCGACTGTGTTTCGAGATCCTTAACATTCTGAATCTTCTGTTTCAGAATTTCACCGAAGCCCGATTTATCTTCAGAAGATTTGCTTTCTGAAATACTTTCAAATCCTTTCATTTCCTCTAATGAAGGCATTGATGTCAATGGAACAATAAACATTATTTATCAGATTCCTCTCTGTTTTAAATTATAAAATTACTGGTTTCGTCCTATTTCAAGTGCTTTTGAAGCCATAGCTTTTACAACGGCAAGCGCACTTACATTTGCCTCATAAACCCTTGAAGCGTCCATAAGGTCAACCTGTTCTTCCGTATTGTTTACATTCGGATAATATACATATCCCTCTTCGTCTGCATCCGGATTATCCGGGTCATAAACAGGAGTGAAGTCCTCCTGACTCTCAACTACCTCAGCAACCCTGACACCTCCGCCGGTCACCTGACTGAGCGCCTCATCAAAGCTTTGTGCCCTTGTCTGAAAGATAACCTGCTTTCTTCTGTAAGGTTCTCCGCTTTCAGTTCTTGTTGTGGTCTGGTTTGCAATGTTCTGCAAAATTATATTAGTTCTGAATCGTTCAGCAGTAAGAGCCGAACCAACGATATTTATTGAATTCAAAAAAGCCATTTCCAGTTATTCCTTTCTCGGATTTATTTATCATTTAAAGTTTGAGTTGGTCATTACATATCTGAGATCGGCTATTGAAGAATTCAATTTTCTGATTATTGCCGACGACTGAAGATATGTGCTGTAAAGCTCAAGGTTTTCCTTGTCAACGTCAACATTGTTTCCGTCTACAAGAACATCAGTATTTTCGACCTCTGTAACCGTTGACTTAAAATCATACTTTCGTTTGCCGTCATTCTTTTCATTAAGAGTATTTTCAAAAGTAACATATTTATAATTATAATCAGGCGTGTCAATATTTGAAATATTCTGCACATGCACCTGTTGTTTTACATTAAGCTGTTTCAGTCCGCTTTCCATAGCCTTGAACGCCAGTGAATCAAGATACATATAATTCTCCTCCATCATTGATACTTTTAACTACTAACATTATACATGAAGTTTTTTAAAAAATCAACCCTATTTCAAAATTTTATTTTATTTTAATAGATTTTTCGTCATTATATATCAGTTTTATGCTATTTTTTTATTTTTATAACTCCACTTTCACAACTGATGTATCCATTAATCACAAGATGCTTCACTCTGTTTTTCACAAAAATTCCGGATATGCCCAACGCATTTGAAATATTTCCGACTGTAAGCTTCATTCCATCAAATTCCTCAGCCGCCTTGAGAATGAAATAATCAAGTATATTAATGTTTTCCTGTGAATTCTGTGACTGTTCATTCAAAGGTAACCCATCTAACACTGTGTTTTCCAAATTAATGCTATGGATATTTCTGTGCGGCACAGGTACGATCTTCGATTCTGGAAGCTTTCCAGGATCTCTGAGTCCACCCAGCTTTGACGTAATGTCAAATATCTCCTGAAACATTGAAGCCGCCGAGCTGTCAGACGATCCAGTAAAATTCTCTGAACTTCCTATTATTACAAGAAGTTCCTTTGCTCTCGAAAGCGCAACATTTATTCTGCGACAGTCCTTAGCAAAACCAATATTGTGTCTATCGTTATTTCTGACAAAGCTTATAAGGATTATATCCTCCTCCATACCCTGAAACCTGTCAACAGAACCGATTCTCAGCTCCACCGCATCAAGGCAGTCAGTAAAGCCGCTGTTTATCAGTCTGTCCTCAAGAATTTTCACCTGCGCATCATAAAATGTTATCACACCTATAGTTTTATTGACTTTATTATTTTTAAGATTGTTATTTAATTTCTCTAAAATTTTCTTTATAGTCTCTGCTTCATACAAATTATAGTAGCTCTTGTTTTGCCTGCTTTCATAATATTCAGGAGCATTCGGAATATTATACCACAGCACATGATCATTTTCAGATATATCCTCTCCCTGACAGCAATGGGCTTTAGAGGCTTCCGATGGCGACTCCAGTCTTCCGGCATCGGTGTTTATATAGAACTGATTTATAAGCGACGCAATATCTCTGTGCATACGATACTGTCTGAACAGCATTGTTTTCATACTGTGCGGAGCAGATTCATAAAGCTCCTCAAAAAGACTTACTTTCATAAGCTCATGCAGTCTGCCGTCATCATCCGATACCTCGTCATAAGCGTCAGAGTCTATATACGGAGGAAGCTGCTTGTGATCTCCTACAAGTACAATCTTTTTTCCCCTGAGCATAGGCAGAATCATGTCAGGAAGCGTACTCTTACTTGACTCATCGATTATTACCACATCAAATGAAGGATAATTTTTTTCAAAGTCAGCTGTTCCGCTTTGTATGCATGTTATACCAATAACATTCGCATTATCAATATAAAGCTGCTTCAATGCGCTGTAGTCCATACCATCAGACCCTATTCTGCCGCACCATTCATTGAGAAGCTTCTGCCATTTAAGGTATCTCACCGCTTTGCGGCTGTAATATTCATTAACAGCTTTTTCTATCTCGCAAAGCTCAGGATTATATACTGACATATTTTCAAGCGCCGCAGAAAAAAATTTATCTGATGTTTTTTCTCTTAAAAGCTCAACGGAATAATCATAATCCTTTGAAACATTTTCAAGCTTTCTGACAATAGTATCATATTTTGCCCTGAACATATAATACTGAGACTCATAATCCTGGCAAAGTGCATCAAGGCTTATTTTAAACGTCTCCATACTCTGAACAAAATCATCATTGCCTTTAAGCTCAAATATTTTATGCGCAAGCTTTATGGTCCTGCGCTGAATGCCGCAAAGAAAGCTTTCAGCACGCCTGTAATGGATTGCGGCGACCTTTCCCCATTTTATGCGAAAAAACAACGCCTTCACACCATATGGAATAGAACTGATTATTTTTTCGCCCTCCATAAAAAGGTTTTCCGCAAGCTCTTCATCAATAAAGTAAAATATGCCCTCATACGCTGTATTTTCCAGACGACCGGTGGATACATGACGGTCTATAAAGCGCATTTGCCTGGTGAATTTTGCTGTATACTCATTCAGAAGCTCAAACTCTGATTCAAGTTCATGTATTTTTTCAACAGCTGATTCTATATCAGCAAATTTTTCTTCAACGTCATTGTAAATGTTGTTAGGAATCCTGAAATCTGACGGATAATAATGTTTGGCATCATACGCATAAACCGGTGATTCCTGTTCGTATGCCTCATTTATAAGCTCAAAAAAGCTGTTCTTATTTTCAGATGCTTCTGCAAGCACATTTTTCAGAAAAAAAAGCTGTGACCTTATATTTTCCTTTCTTTCAGCATTAAGCTTAACATCCTCGGCATATCTCAGTATTTCCGGAAGCTTCATTTTATACTTTTTCAGTACAGAAAGCTTTGCGTTTATATCGTCAGCCATCTTCTGCGCTGACTGCGACACGCATTTTATCCATGTACGGACAACATTATCCTCTACAAACGGCAGACCTTCATCCTCAACTCTTGATGAATCACCTTTTCTCAGTACTCTGACCTCGCTGTGATTCATAACCCTCGAAATTGCATTGTCAACTGCAAGATTTGACTGGGAAACAACAAGAGTTTTCTTTCCCCTGACAGCATTCTGATAACATATTTCAGCAATTACAGTTGTCTTTCCCGTTCCCGGCGGTCCCTGTATAAGATACATATCCTTTGAGTTTAAAACTCCCTCGACTGCCGCAAGCTGCTCTGTGTTCATATTTTTCATAAGCAGTTCATTTTCAGAAAGGATAATATTATCGTCCGGTTCTTTATTGGCAGCAGACGTATCAAACAGAAATTCTGTAAGCCTTTTGTTTACAGCATCTCCCTTGCACAGCTTGTCCAGACCGCTTTTCATCCTACGACAGGTTATAAGAGAAGCCGCATCGTACACAGCAAGTCTCGTCACACCCTCAGACAGGCTGACAACCGATTTGCTGTCGGTTCTGACGGTCAGTATACCATTGTCCAGCTTTTCCGCCCTGCCGAATGAATAAAGCGGATCGCCATTTTCATCTGCCAGTGCAACGTTCAGATTTTTTATTTCTGAATCGCAGTTTCCGGCAACATGCATAAGCCATTTATCACCGCTTCGGCTGACAGTTTCCTCATAAATAAAAACATATGTATTTTCATGGGATTTTTTTAGCATTATCCCAATATAGTCATACCACAGGTCAATACGCTTTTTTAGTTCAGGGTTTATATTAAAAATTTCCTCATTATTTTCATGAGCAAACCCAATCATAAGTTTCCTGCCATTTGTCACAGTTCCTCTTCGTATGCTCTGACAAAAAAAGTTGTTTTCTTCAATTTTTCCTTTCAGAAGAATGTTAACACCATCACACAGTACATTTATCCATACCATGCCATCCACAACAGAAACATCTGATTCAAATTCTTTTTCCTTTGAAAGCAGGATCAACGGAAGCTGATACTTAGAACATTTCTGGCTCTGATATATTCCCCGCAGCTCATCAAGTGCACGAGGAGACATTTTAATATTAAGTTTTATATGCTTCATATCCATTATCATACACCTGTGATAAGACTTTTAATATATTATAGCACATTTCTTCCCACTTAGCAATGTATAATAAAAGATTTTTACTTTTAGGCAATACCACACAAAGATTGTGCAGTATTGATCTTATAACAAAACCGAATTATTTACAACAGTCCCGGTATACACAAAAGCATCGGGCGACAAATAGCCACCCGAATAAAAACTGTAAATTATTACTTTGCGCATTCAGCAATTAATGCAGCACACCTTTCAATACCAATTATGCTACTGTCCAGTACAAGGTCGTATTTTTCATAATCTTTCCATTCCTTGCCCAGATTAGATTTATAATACGCAGCACGTCTTTTGTCGTATTTTTTTATAATCGTCCTGACGCTTGCACTTTCTATTCCATATACTTCACAGGCTCTTTTTTCACGAAATTCATCAGATGCATGTACGAACACCCTTAGAACATTTTTCTTTTCCTCAAGTGCAAATGAGGCGCTTCTGCCTACAAAAACTGCCGGCCCATTTCCGGAAAGCTCCTTTATGACGCCTATTTCTTCAGCATTCACCTTTTCAGACGGCGTAAGAGAAGTTACATTGGACATTTTATAAAGCGAGTAAAGAAAGCTTCCAGATGAATTTTCCTCAAGCTCCTCCACATAGTCAACAGATACTCCTCTGCGTTTGGCAGTTATCTCAAGTACTTCCCTGCCATAGCATGGAATATTAAGAAGCTGAGCTGCTCGTTTTCCTATTTCACTTCCTCCGCTTGCATATTCTCTTTCAATTGTTATATAATTGAATTTCATAAAATTCTCCATTCTGCTGCATTATGGCTCAAAATACACACCGAAAATCCCCTGTGCAGCAGCAGGAGATTTTCAGATTCAATAGTCACATGTCAGGCTTAGCTAATTATTACGATGCCTGTTCAAACTGACTGTTATAAAGATCAGCATAAAATCCGCCCTTTGAAAGAAGCTCTTCGTGATTTCCGCTTTCTATTATATCGCCGTCCTTCATAACAAGAATAAGGTCAGCATTTTTTATCGTCGAAAGTCTGTGGGCAATAACGAATGAAGTTCTTCCCTCTGTCAGCTTATCCATTGCATTCTGTATCTGAATTTCAGTTCTCGTATCAACAGAGCTTGTAGCCTCATCAAGTATCAGAAGCGGTGCATTTTCAATCATAGCTCTTGCAATTGTTATAAGCTGCTTCTGACCTGCTGAAAGATTAGCTTTGTCATTAAGGATCGTATCATAGCCATTCGGAAGAGTTCTTATAAAATGATCTATACCAACAGCCTTGCATGCCCTGGTAATTTCTTCATCCGTAACGCCTTCTTTGCTGTAAACAATATTTTCTTTTATAGTTCCCTCAAAAAGCCAGGTATCCTGAAGTACCATACAGAAAAGATCATGAACGTTTTCTCTTGTAAGACTGCTTATAGGAATACCATCTATCATAATTTCGCCGGAGTTAAGTTCATAAAATCTCATAAGAAGATTTACCATTGTTGTCTTTCCTGCACCGGTCGGGCCAACTATAGCAATTTTCTGTCCTGCTTTTGTATGCGCTGAAAAATTATGAATTATTACCTTTTCAGGATCATATCCGAAGCGTACATTTTTAAATTCAACATCGCCTCTTGCAGTATCAATATGAGCAGTTTTTTTGCTTTCATCTTCCATTTCTTCAGCAGCAAGGAATTCAAATACACGTTCCGACGCCGCAGCCGTTGTCTGAAGATTGGTTGCTGCCTGGGCAATCTGTGAAAGAGGATTTGTAAAAAGTCTGATATATATCATGAAAGCCACGATTACGCCAAAGCTGATTTTATCATTCATCGCAAGCACTGAACCTACAACGCATACCGCAACATATCCGAAGTTTCCTATAAAATTCATAAGAGGCATCATAATACCTGAAAGAAACTGGGATTTCCATGCACTGTTATAAAGTCTGTTGTTGATCTTTTCAAACTCCTCAACAGCCTTCTGAGTTCCGTTGTATACCTTCACAACATTATGACCTGTATATACTTCCTCAATATGACCGTTTATATTACCAAGCTCAGTCTGCTGACAAAGGAAGTGCTTCTGGGATTTTCCCATTATAAGCGACATAAGTCCGAAGCCTATAAGCGTTGACAAAACAGCTGTCAGCGCCATGACCCAGTTAGTATAGATCATCATAACAAGTGAGCCGACAAGCATAGTAACGGCTGTAACAAGCGTACTTATGCTCATATTAAGTGTCTGACCTATCATATCGATATCATTTGTCACACGACTTAAAATATCGCCGAAGCTCGTTTTGTTATAATAATTCAGCGGAACTCGATTGATTTTCTGAGATATAGCTGTTCTTAGTCCCTTACTGATGCTCTGGGTAACTGTTGCCATTATAAAATGCTGTATATATGTGAAAATAAATCCTAAAGAATAAAGCACAACAAGCAGAAATGCTATATCCTTGACTTCGTCCATATCTATTCCGTTCACAAAGCCGTCTGTTATCAGATTAGTCAGATCCTTTAATTTGTTAGGACCTACGATAGAAAAGATAGTAGCGGTAACAGCAAGTACAAGAGCAATTACAACAGCTGGTATATACCTTCTGGAATATTCGATAAGACTTGCAAACGACTTTTTAAAATCCTTTGCCTTTTCTCCTGCACCCATTCCGGCACCCGGTCCTCTACCTGGTCCATGCTGAGGACGTTTTGTTCTGATCTCATCACTCATTTTCAAGTTCCTCCTTTGAAAGCTGTGATAATGCAATCTGTCTGTATACTTCACAGTTTTTAAGCAGTTCCTCATGTCTGCCCATTCCGACAATTCTTCCTTCGTCAAGAACAATTATTTTATCTGCGTCCTTTATAGTTCCTATTCTCTGCGCAACGATAAGCATTGTCCTGTCGCCGGCTTCTTTTTTAAGAGCTGTTCTTAAAATTCTGTCTGTCTTGTAGTCAAGCGCCGAGAATGAATCGTCAAAAATGTATATCTCAGGATCACGGCAGACTGCTCTCGCTATTGAAAGACGCTGCTTTTGTCCGCCGGAAACATTTGTGCCGCCCTGAGCAATAGATGCATTATACTGTCCTTCCATTTTCTCTACAAATTCACAGCCCTGTGCAATTTCAACCGCTTTTTTCACCTGTTCTTCTGTATACTCACTGCCGCCGTTTTCGCCATATGCAACATTTGAAGATACACTTCCGCTGAACATCACTGTTTTCTGAGAAACATATCCCAGCTTATTGTAAAGCTCTTTCAGCTCATATTCCCTGACATTTACGCCGTCAACCAGAACTTCACCGTCAGTTGCATCATAAAATCTCGGGATAAGATTTACAAGCGTACTCTTTCCGCTTCCCGTTGAACCGATAAATGCTATGGTTTCACCCTTTGACGCATTGAATGAAATATCCCTCAGTACATAACCAGAAGCGTCAGGATACCTAAAGCTTACATTCCTGAATTCAATCTCGCCGCTGCGCTTTACATCCGAGCTTTTCACAGTTCCGTCAATTATTTTCGGCTTTGTATCAAGAACCTCGTTTATTCTCTTAGCTGCAACGCTCGCCCTTGGCGCCATAACAAATATCATTATCATCATCATAAATGACATAACAACCATCATTGCATATGAGGAAAATACGACCATGTCCGAAAAGAGATCTACCTTTTCCTTCATCTGAAGCATCTGATCCTGCACTTTAACTTTATTTATAAGATAAGCACCTATCCAGTAAATAGAAAGCGGCAGACCATTCATTATGAGTGTAATTCCAGGCATCATAAGCGCCATAACTCTGCCGGTGAAAAGGTTTGTTCCGGTAAGTTCCTCATTTGCCTTTTCAAACTTGTTTTCCTGATATTTTTCAGCGTTATATGCTCTTACTACCCTTATACCCGTAAGATTCTCTCTTGTAACTCTATTAAGATTATCTGTAAGTTTCTGTACAATTTTAAACTTTGGAAATGCCAGAACAAGAGCAATACCGATAATTATAAACAATACCACAACTGCACCGCCTGTTGCAGCAGTCCATTGCCAACTCTTTCCTAATATTTTGCATATTACCCATACCGCCATTATAGGTCCTTTTATCATTACCTGAAGTCCGAGAGCTATGAGCATCTGGATTTGCAATACATCATTGGTGGAACGTGTTATAAGACTTGCAGTAGAAAAATTATTGATTTCCTCCATTGAAAAGTCTGAAACCTTTTTAAACAGCATTGAGCGGAGTCTCTGTGAAAAGCCTGCTGCCACCTTAGCTGCAAAAAATCCAACAATTACAGACAATACAACACTTCCCAAAGCACACAGAAGCATCTTTCCTCCTGCAAGCCATATGTCAGCCATCTTGCTGCCTTCTGTCTGTACAAGCTTCGTAATTTCTGACATATAGTCAGGGAGCTTCAGATCAAGCCACACCTGACCGACTATAAACAGTATGCTAATACCGATCATGCCAAGTTCTTTTTTCTTAAGATACTTAAATATTTTCAGCATATATTTCCTTATCTCCTTTTCATTGTTTCTGCCCTGTCTGTTCTTCCTTTTCAAGGCTTTCACGTATTTTTGCAAGAATTACTATAAGCTGCTCCATCTCCTCCTCTGACAAATTTGAAACAAATTTATCCCCAAGCTCCTGCATCTGTTCATTTACGATCTCATGAATCTCCGTTGCCTTTTCGGTCGGTATAAGCCGTTTGAGTCTTGCATCATACCCAACTGGTTCACGCTTTATAAGACCTTTTTCAACCATAAGCTTTACAGCCTTTGAAACTGTCGACCGTCTGACTGAAAATGCTTCCTCAATATCTTTCTGAAAAACGTCGTGGTCACTGTTCCGGAAAAGATATCCTAAAATCCAGATATTATTTCCCGTATATTTTTCAGCGTACCTCATTGTGGCATTATTATCAAGATACCGTTTCAGCATTCTTGTCGTTGACATGAATTCAAAGCACATTCTCTCTTTGCTGTTCAACATTCTTCACCCCGCAATCGCAAAATAAGCTGTAAATCCATCTGTCACATGGCACAGCTTTTAAATTGTTGAACATCTAACTGTTAGAGTGCTAACATTATAGCACTATGATTTTTTAATGTCAATCGTTTTCACATACTTTTCACCTTATTTAATTCACTCATCAGTACCATTACAAAAAATAAAAACTTTCCTGCAAAAATATTATGCACATTTTCACAGGGAAAGTTTTTTCACTTATATAAAATTTTGTCCGTTCTCCATAAATATTCCTGTTCTTTCGACAGACATACCAATTATATCGACATTGTACGACTGAAAAAACAAATCTGTCAGCAATGACGGATTTATATTTTTTTCTGTACCAGCAGGAAAAAATGCATCTATCTCAAGAACATCATCTGCGACAGAAATATTGTTAAAGCTGATATCCGGCTTCAGATCTATTAGCTTCTCGCCGCCCCTTTTGGTTTTCTTTACAGTATTTATCTGATCCTGAGATATAAACTCTCTGAATTTCCGCTCCAGTTCTTTCGGTTCAGAAGCATTGATGCGGATACTGAACGAAGCTTTTTTTATCGCTGTGTGCTTATTAACAGGTGTAAATGCCTTAACAGCCCTTAAACCATCTGGCATGGCAGAATTAAGTCTGCTTAATATCTCATCAAACGGAACTTCCTGCATAAGATTAAAATCCATTATTTCAACTGAGCTTTCATAGCCGAGTGACAAAGGAAGCGCAAACATGATATATATATGCGGATTAAAGCCCTCAGTATACCATACAGGAAGACCCGACCGCTTGAATATTCTCTGCATGCACCTGTTAAGGTCAAGATGAGATATATATTTTGCACGTCCCTTTTTTTCAAAAACAACCCTTACTTTAACCAAAACATGCCCTCCCTATCTCTCGGCTTACTCCGCATGCAGAACATTTACTGCGGCAGTGCTCTGTTGTCTGTGCAAGTCTTGCTTTTTTATTTTCTCTTACAAGAAATTCCTTTGACACAAAATAATCAAGATGATCCCACGGCATTACCTCATCATAAGCTCTGGTACGGCTTGCATAAAATTCCACACTGAGTTCATTTTCCTTAAATGCCTGTTCCCATTTTTCATAGCTGAAATGTTCTCCCCAGCTGTCAAATTTACAGCCATTTTTCCATGCGCTGTAAATCACTCTGCCAACTCTCCTGTCGCCTCTTGCCAAGACAGCTTCCAGTATGCTCGTTGACGGGTCATGCCAGCTTGCTTTTATCTTTTTGGAAGTTATAGAATGCATTAGTATTTCCTGCTTGTGCATAATTTCTTCCCTTGTCGCCTGAGGTTCAAATTCAAAAGGAGTAAACGGCTTCGGAACGAATGTTGCCGTACTTATGGAAACCTGCACACCTCTGCCCTTAGGTCTTTCAGGAATACTGTAATACAGATCCACAACTTTCTGCGCAAGCTCTGCTATTCCGGCAATGTCCTCGTCTGTCTCCGTCGGGAGTCCCATCATAAAATAAAGCTTCACATTGGAATAGCCGCCCTCAAAGGCAGTTCGGCAGGTGCGCATTACTTCCTCTTCGCTTACATTTTTATTTATAACGTTTCTGAGACGCTGTGTTCCTGCCTCCGGAGCAAAGGTAAGTCCGCTTTTTCTTACCTTTTTTATCTCATCCATAAGCTCCTTTGAAAAATTGTCAACTCTCAGTGACGGCAAAGAAAGGTTAATATGTTCTTTTTCTGTATACGGTATAAGACCTGTCAGAATTCCGCTTATCTCCGAGTGATCGGACGTACTGAGAGACGCAAGGGAAAGCTCTTCATATCCTGTATTTTCACAAAGAGCCTTAGCTTCACGACAGACGGTATCAGCCGTTTTTTCCCTGAATGGACGATAAAGAAAACCTGCCTGACAAAAACGGCAGCCTCTTATGCATCCTCTCAAAACCTCAACGGATACTCTGTCATGTACTATTTCAGTCATAGGAACAACAAATTCATCCGGATAAAAAACATTATCCATATCCTCTATTATTCTCTTCTTTATGACAGCAGGTGCTCCGTCCTTCGGCAAAATATTTTTTACTGTGCAATCGTCATTATACTCAATATCATAAAGTGACGGAACATATATTCCCTCTATGCTGGCCGCTTTTTTAAGAAAATTGCTTTTTGATGCGCCCTCTGCCTTCATCTTCTTGTAAAGATCCATAAGCTCAAGATTTACCTCTTCGCCCTCTCCGAGTATAAACAAGTCAAAAAAGTCAGCAAGTGGCTCCGGATTACAGACGCATGGACCTCCGGCAACGATGATATTCATAAGCCTGTCATCTCTCTGTGAAGCTAAAACAGGTATTCCCGCAAGGTCGAGCATATTAAGCACATTGGTATACGAAAGCTCATACTGCATTGTGAAACCGATAAAATCAAATTCACTGAGAGGATCAAGACTTTCAAGAGCATAAAGCGGTATGTCGTTTTTTCTCATAAGCTCCTCAAAGTCAACTCCCGGAGCAAATACACGCTCACACCAGTAATCCTCCCTCTTATTTATCAGCGAGTAAAGTATTTTCATTCCAAGATGTGACATACCAATATCATAGGTATCCGGAAAGCAGAATGCAAACCGGACGCTTATGTCATCAATATTTTTCACAACACTGCCGGGTTCTCCTCCTATGTATCTTGCCGGTTTCTGAACCTTCAGCAGCAGATTTTCAATCTTATCTTTAAGCATGTTTTTATTTCCTTTTTATACAGGTGATACTCAGATGCTTCTGCCCTTATACACCCGTTCCATTTTTATTGTAACCATTACATTTTACTATAACTCCCCATAAAAATCAAGCTTAATTCGTTTTATTGATTTTCTTAGAACCCGTCTTCACAAGATATGTGTGCGGATTTCCAAGCACAATTTTTAACGCAGTATGCGAAAAAATTTGCTGGAAAGACGTGCGCATACGCTTGTGAAGACAGGTTCTTAATGCATATTCACCAATTTTATTCGCTTTTCTTCGCTAAAATTAATCATTATTGGAAAGTAATTTAAGTTATGAAAAATCTCTTGCATTTTTATATTCATCATGCTATAATTAATAACGGTTATGAGATATTCTGTTTTCATTCAGCCGGAATATTTCAGGGCGGATTCGTAATAACAGCATCCGTCTAATTTCACAATATTTATAGTAATATTTTTGTTCTGTATAAGCGGCACATAATAAGCATATGCTAACTTTGTGCTTTGCAAATACTGATACAAAAACAGCTGTAAATGTTAAAGATCATAAAATTACCTATGATTCAAAGGAGGATATTATGGTAGATTTTACACAGTGGGATGGTTTTGAAGGACGCATCTGGAAGGAAGAAGTCAACACCCGTGATTTCATTCAGAAGAACTATACTCCTTATGACGGTGATTCTTCATTCCTCGTAGGTCCTACAGACGCTACCAACAAGCTTTGGGGAAAACTTCAGGAGCTTCAGAAGGAAGAACGTGCTAAGGGCGGCGTTCTTGACATGGACACAGACATCGTTTCAACTCTTACTTCACACAAGCCGGGATACATCAGTGAAGATCATGACCTTGAAAAGGTTGTAGGTTTACAGACAGACAAGCCGCTCAAGAGAGCATTTATGCCTTTCGGCGGTATCAAGATGGCTGAAGATGCATGTAAAACAAACGGATATGAACCTTCGCCTGAGCTTCACAAGATATTTACAGAATACAGCCGTACTCACAATCAGGGTGTTTTTGACGCATACACTCCTGAAATGAAGAAGGCTCGTCACAATAAGATCATCACAGGTCTTCCGGACACATACGGAAGAGGTCGTATCGTAGGTGACTACCGTCGTGTTGCGCTTTATGGTCTTGATTTCCTTATCGAAGCCAAGAAGAAGGATTTTGCTAACTGCGGCGACGGCGTTATGACTGACGACATTATCAGACAGCGTGAGGAAATCACACTCCAGATTCGTGCATTAAATGACATGAAGACAATGGCAGAAAGCTATGGCTTTGATATTTCCAATCCGGCTTCAAATGCAAAAGAAGCTGTACAGTGGCTTTACTTCGGCTACCTCGCTGCTATCAAGACACAGAACGGCGCTGCAATGAGTGTTGGACGTGTTTCAACATTCCTTGATATATATATCCAGAGAGACCTTGAAAAGGGTATCCTTACTGAAGATGAGGCACAGGAGCTTATCGACCATCTCGTAATGAAGTTCAGAATGGTTAAGTTTGCTCGTATTCCTTCATACAATCAGCTCTTCTCAGGCGACCCTGTATGGGCAACACTGGAAGTCGGCGGTATCGGCGTTGATGGACGTTCAATGGTTACTAAGACCGACTACAGATTCCTCCACACTCTTGAAAATATGGGTCCTTCACCAGAGCCAAACCTTACAATTCTTTACTCATCAGCTCTTCCTGACAACTTCAAGCGCTATGCTGCTGAGATCTCTATTACAACAAGCTCAGTTCAGTACGAAAACGATGACGTAATGAAGCCGGTATGGGGCGACGATTACTCGATCTGCTGCTGCGTATCTGCAACACAGACAGGTAAGGAAATGCAGTTCTTCGGCGCTCGTGCAAACCTTGCAAAATGTCTCCTTTACGCTATAAACGGCGGTGTTGACGCAAAGACAAAGGAACAGGTAGGTCCTTCTTACAGACCAATCACTTCTGAATATCTTGACTATGATGAAGTAATTGCAAAGTATGACGTTATGATGGACTGGCTCGCAGGTCTTTATGTAAATACACTTAACCTCATTCAGTACATGCATGACAAGTACTACTATGAAGCAGCTGAGATGGCTCTTATCGATACAGATGTACGCCGTACATTTGCAACAGGTATCGCTGGATTCTCACATGTTGTTGACTCACTCAGCGCTATCAAGTATGCTAAGGTAAAGGTTGTCAGAGATGAAGACGGCATTGCCAAGGACTTCATCACTGAAGGCGAATTCCCACGTTACGGAAATGATGATGACAGAGCTGATGATATTGCTCTCTGGCTGCTCAAAACATTCCTTGAAAAGATTCAGAAGCGTCACACTTACCGTGATTCAGAACCTACAACTTCTATCCTTACAATCACATCAAACGTTGTTTACGGAAAGGCTACTGCAAACATGCCTGACGGCAGAAGAGCCGGCGAACCTCTTTCACCTGGTGCTAACCCAAGCTACGGCGCTGAAAAGAACGGTCTGCTTGCTTCTCTCAACTCTGTTGCAAAACTTCCTTATGAATGGGCGCTTGACGGTATTTCAAATACACAGACAATCAGCCCTGACGCTCTTGGTCACACAGATGACGAGAGAGTTACAAATCTCGTTCAGGTTATGGACGGTTACTTCGATCAGGGTGCTCACCACCTTAACGTTAACGTATTCGGCACAGAAAAGCTGATTGACGCTATGGAACATCCTGAAAAGGAAGAATACGCAAACTTCACAATCCGTGTATCAGGCTATGCTGTTAAGTTCATCGACCTTACAAAGGAACAGCAGATGGACGTTATCGCAAGAACCTGCCACAAGACTCTGTAATATATTTTACTATAGCTTCGCAAATGCCGCTTTTGATACTTGCTGTCAGAAGCGGCATTTGCTTTTGTAATATTGACTTTGTGTTTGGGTAATGATATAATTAGTTGAATGGTAAACTGGAATCTGGAGAGATAAGAAAAGTGTCAAAAGTTATTATGATCTGTGGTAAAATATGTGGCGGCAAGTCAACTTATGCAAAGAATCTGCGAAAAGCAGACAAGGCAATTGTTCTGTCTGTAGATGAAATTGCTCTAGCTTTATTTGGTCAAGATGCAGGTAGAAAACTGGATGAATATGTTGCAAAAACTAAAATGTATTTATATCAAAAATCCCTTGAAATTCTCGAAAGTGGTATAGATGTCATATTAGATTGGGGATTCTGGACAAAAAAAGAACGAGATTTCGCAAGACATTTTTTTAAATCAAGAAATATATCAAATGAATTTCATTATATTGACATTGATGATTATGAGTGGAACAAGAGAATTGAAAAGCGAAATCAAGATGTAATAGCACACAAAAGTAATTCCTATTATATAGACATGGGACTTGTACAAAAATTCAACTCAATTTTCGAGAAACCCGATTTATCAGAAATTGAACATTTGGTTATATGACTTTATGCATAAATTTTCAGCTTATATAGAACAACACACAGTCGCCCTCTGGTCTGTAAATTACGCTGATCCCTGCATGGGAAAATATTATTTAAACAAAGAAAGGAAAAAAACATGTCAGTTAAAGGATCTGTTCATTCTCTTGAAAGCTTTGGACTTGTTGACGGTCCGGGCGTTCGTTATGTTATTTTTTTGCAGGGCTGCAAAATGCGCTGCAAGTTCTGCCATAACCCTGAAACATGGTCAACAAGCGGCGGAGAGGAATACACAGCAGAAGAGCTTTTCAAAAAAGCGTACCGTTATAAAAATTACTGGAAGAAAAATGGTGGCATTACAATAAGTGGAGGCGAACCGCTTTTACAGATGGATTTTGTAACCGAGGTTTTTCGCCTTGCAAAACAGAAAGGCGTTCATACTGCTCTTGATACTGCCGGTCAGCCGTTTTCGGAAGCTCCGGAATGGCTCGGACGATTTGAAGAGCTTATGAATTATACCGACCTTGTTCTCCTTGACCTAAAGGATATGGACGAAAATATGCATCATGACCTGACAGGTGTTAATAATAGCAATATTATTAACATGGCAAAGTGGCTTTCTAATAATAACAAGCCAGTATGGATAAGACATGTTCTTGTCCCCGGAGTTACTGACGACGAAAACGATCTCGTCAATATGAAAAACTTCATAGACTCGCTTAAAAATGTAGAAAAGGTCGAAATACTCCCCTATCACACGCTTGGATTGTTTAAATGGGAAAAACTTGGTATAAACTATCCATTGGACGGCGTACCAACTCCAACAGAAGAACAGGTTAAAAGAGCCAAAGAACTCCTCGGCATAAAGTAAAATTAAATAAACAGAAAACCCGGCTGAACCTGAAGGTTTAACCGGGCTTTTACTTACATGCAGTTTGACAGATTATCTCACCTTATCAGCAATATCCTTAACGAGCTTTTCAAGAAGCTGTGACAGAGTCATTGAACCGAGATCTCCTTCACGTCTTGAACGTACAGAAACTGTCTTTTCTTCAACTTCCTTATCGCCTATTGTAAGCATGATCGGAAGCTTGTCCATTGTCGCTGAACGGATCTTGTATCCAACCTTTTCAGCTCTGTCATCAATAGTAACCTTTATGTTTGCAGCCTCAAGAGTTGATTTTATCTCATTGCAGTAATCAAGATGTCTGTCCGCAACAGGAATAATTCTTACCTGTTCAGGTGCAAGCCAAAGCGGGAATGCGCCTGCATACTTTTCAATAAGAAGTGCAAGTGTTCTTTCGTAGCAACCGAGCGATGTTCTGTGAATGATATAAGGACGCTTCTTTGTTCCGTCAACATCAACATACTCCATTCCGAACTTCTCAGCAAGAAGCATATCAATCTGAATAGTTACAAGTGTATCCTCTTTTCCGTAAACATTCTTATACTGAATGTCGAGCTTCGGACCATAGAATGCGGCTTCATCAATACCAATCTCGTACTTGACATCAAGGTCATCAAGAATCTTTGCCATTACAGACTGTGCATGATCCCACTGTTCAGCTGTACCTTCATATTTATTCTTAGGGTTTGCAGGATCCCACTGTGAAAAACGGAACGTACACTCATCAAGAAGTCCGACAGTTCCGAGGAAATATTTCGCCAGTTCAAGACAATCCTTAAATTCTTCTTCAAGCTGTTCAGGACGCAGAACAAGATGTCCCTCTGAAATAGTAAACTGACGTACACGAATAAGACCATGCATTTCACCGCTGTCCTCGTTTCTGAAAAGCGTTGATGTTTCGCCAAGTCTCATAGGAAGGTCACGATAAGAACGCTGTCTGTTCAGGAAAACCTGATACTGGAATGGACAAGTCATAGGACGAAGCGCAAAGCATTCCTTTGTTTCATCATTCGGATCACCTAAAACGAACATTCCGTCAAGATAGTGATCCCAGTGTCCGGAAATTTTATAAAGTTCACGTTTTGCCATAAATGGTGTTTTTGTAAGAAGATAGCCATGCTTTTCTTCGACATCTTCTACCCATCTCTGCATTGTCTGAATTATCCTTGCACCCTTTGGAAGCAGAATAGGAAGTCCCTGACCAATATAGTCAACTGTTGTAAACAGCTCAAGCTCACGTCCGAGTTTGTTATGGTCACGCATTTTAGCATCTTCGAGTGCCTTAAGGTATTCATCAAGCTGTGAAGCCTTTGGAAAAGCTGTCGCATAAACTCTGGAAAGCATCTTGTTCTTTTCCGAACCTCTCCAGTAAGCTCCTGTACAGGACAAAAGCTTGAATGCCTTAACCGGAGCAGTTGTCATAAGGTGCGGACCGGCACAGAGATCAGAAAACTCACCCTGCTTATAAAATGAGATTGGTTCTCCCTTATCTGCATGTTCTTTGCAAAGCTCAACCTTGTAAATTTCGCCCTGTTCCTCCAGTGCCTTCACAGCTTCTTCCGGCGACATTGTATAAATTTCAAGAGGAATGCCCTCTTTAACAATCTTTTTCATTTCAGCTTCAATCTTTGTAAGCTCCTCCGCTGTAAAAGGCTTTTCAAGATCAAAGTCATAATAAAAACCGTTATCAATTGCAGGGCCTATCGCAAGCTTTGCATTAGGATAAAGTCTTTTTACAGCCTGTGCGAGAATATGTGAAGCTGTATGCCAGAAAGTTTTCTTACCCTCAATTGAGTCAAACGTCATTACTTCAAATTCGCAGTCAGAATCTATAACTGTTCTCAGATCCTTGACTTCACCATTAATTTTTACACAACAGGCAGCCTTATAAAGACCAGCGCCTATTCCTTTGATTATTTCAGCTGCAGATGCTGCTGATTCGATTTCACGGATACTTCCGTCTTTCAGTGTTAATTTAATCATTTTATTTTCCTCCATTTAAAAGCTAAAACAAAAAACGCCCCTCAGACAAATAAGTCCAAGGGGCGATAAAACCGCTGTTCCACCCTTATTCACAGTTACAGTACTGCCTCATAAGCGTTTTTTAACGGAAACGAGCCGTCGGCTATTAACCGAACTCAAAAGGCGGTGTATTTGATGTCCATCATGATTTTGCTTTCAGCCGGTGACAAAACCTCTCTGAATGACTTGTGACAAAAAATCTTCCTTTATCAAAGCTTTAAATTATTTATTAGAAGCAATATGCGAAATATCGTCATATCCTGCTTCCTTAAATACTGTATCACACTTTTCTGCTTTTGTCAAGCATTTTTTCACAATAATTCAGGCAACACCGCACAAACGACTTTGCACAGCAGCAGTTGACAATTTTATTCTATGATCGGCTCAGGTTTCGATTCAGCCGGCGGATCAGTTTCCGGTTCCGGCTCTGGTTCAGGTTCAGGCTCCGGAGCTTCTGTAGGCGCTTCTGTAGGCGCTTCCGTCGGCTCTTCTGTAGGCGGTTCTGTCTTTTCAGGATTTTTAGCATAATAAACAGTAAGAACCTCACCATCTGTTATATTGATTTTTTCTCCAGGTTCAGGACTTACTTTTGTTACAAATCCATCCTCAAAGTCATAATTTATCTCTGAAACCTCTGTATACTCAATTCCCAGATCATTAAGCATATTGATATAATCTTCAAATTTAACGCCTTCAAAATCCGGAACTGTTTCTCTTTCTACGCCCTTGCTGACCTTGACACTTACATTCTGACCTTCCTTGATTTTCTTTCCCTTCTCAATTTCCTGCCAGAATATCAGTCCATCCTGATAATCACTGTTATATTCAAAATCAGCATTAATTTTAATCTTATATTTTTCTTCTATTTTAGACTTTATATCCTCATATTTCTGACCGACAAGATCAGGCATTTTATTTTCAGATTTGGATTTCTCAGTAGCCTTTGTCTCGTCCTCTGTCTCCTCCTCGGTTATGTCAACTATGTTGTCGCTAATCGAACTTTCAACATTTGAATAGCTGTCATGAAGTCTGTTTGAATTATCACTGTTAAAAAGCTTCATGAGGATAACAATAATTACAAGGATAATTGCTACCAGTAAGACGCCAATTATAACCGGAATCTTGATTTTATCAAAAGCCGAGGTGTCATCACTTCCCTCGACCTCTTCGTCATCATATTCCTCATCATCATAATCATCATACTCATCGTCATACTGCTCCGCATATCTGTCATCATAATAATTATCATTATTTTCAGGATATCCGGCGTTTTCATAAATTCCGTTTCTGGAAATTGTAATGGTCTGGGTCTGACCAAAGCCTGATGCCGGCTGATCAAAAAGCGCCGTTACAAGCTCAGTTATAGTCTGTATCCTGTCATCACCGATCAGATCCATTCCCCGCATTATAACGTCAGAAACATGCATAGGTATATTTCCGTTAAGCTCTGCCGGCGTATAAAGATTATCTCTTTCAAGCCTGATATTTGCGGCGTCAGGCTTGGAACCAGTCAGAATTCTGTAAAGAACGGCACAAATTCCATATACGTCTGTCCATGTTCCCTGACGGCTTGCAGCCGAGTACTGTTCCGGGGCTGCGTAACCTGAGAAAATTTCACTTTTAAGCTCTGTATTAGCTGTTCTTACGGCTGATATGCAGAAATCTGTAAGCTTCAGCTCTCCCTTATCAGTTACATATATCGTATCGGGGCTTATGCCTCTGTGAATAACTCCTGCATTATGTACAAGGCTCAGCGTTGTAAAAAGCGGCGGGAACATTGCCGAAACTTCACTCCAGCTCAGCTCACCGGCATTTTCCTTGAGATAATCCACAAGCCTTACGCCTTCGATATATTCATACACAGCATAGGTGGTATTGTTCTCAGCAAACAGATCAAGAGTCGGCGAAAGATGACTGCTTAAACTTCTCATTTTGGCAAGCGATTTATTAAGCTCCGTATATTCAGCCATAAGAGCCTTGTACTGCGCAAGATTATTGTAATTTACGCTGATAGTAGGCTTGCCCTTGACCCGGACGCAAAGCCCCTCAGGCATATACTCGTTAAGAAGAACCTTGCAGCTTACAGCTGTATCATAGGCGATATAAGTTGCGCCCTGACCGTTCGCATTGAGCAGTTTTCCGACAATATATCTTTCATGTAAAACAGTTCCAGGTATAATATAAGACGGAAGGGATGGGGTATTCTCCACATATCCGCAGTTCGGACATACTCTTGCCGAGCCTTTATTCTCCATACACCCCATGCACAGTTTTTTTTCAACCATTGCTGACCTCCGTTAGTTTTTTAGAATTACAGACACTCATTACGCATCATAAATAATTTTATCAGTTATCTGCTTTATTGTCAACAGCTACGGCGTTTTCGTACCGTTTCATTTCCTAATTGTATTATTTTTGTAATCTTTTTTTTTTGTATTCAGGAACATTTCAGGTTATTATAAAACTTTTTGTTACAAACTGATAAGATCCCTGTCAATCATTTCCTGGGCAGCAAGCATTACTCCCGTCTTACCGCTTGTATAGGTTATGCCTCCCTGCATCCAGACAGCAAATGGTTCACGAAGCGGAGCGTCTGCTGAAAGCTCAATGGAAGCACCCATATTAAACGCTCCGGCAGCCATTATTACCTGACTCTCATAACCCGGCATATCCCATGGTTCGGGAGTTACAAACGAATCCACCGGCGCACCCTTCTGAATTCCGCAGCAGAACGCTTTAAGCAGCTCAGGATCTCCGAATTTTATTGCTGTTATGATATCCCCTCTTGTTTCGTCCGGCTTTGGAAAGGCTTCAAATCCAAGAAGACTGAAAAGCGCTCCGGCAAAGTCGGCAGTTTTTTTTGCATTTGCAACAACATCCGGCGCCATAAAAAGTCCCATAAACATTTCTTTGTTGTGAGAAAGCGTACAACCAACTTCCTTACCCATTCCAACACATGTAAGTCTGTATGAACAAAGCTCAATAATGTCCTTTCTGCCGGCAATATATCCTCCTGTCTGAGCAATTCCTCCACCCGGATTCTTTATAAGCGATCCTATTATAACGTCTGCTCCGCACTGAGTTGGTTCAAGCTTTTCAGTAAATTCACCGTAGCAATTGTCAACCATTATAATCGCATCAGGATTTACCTTTCTGACAGTCCGACACATCTTTTCTATATCATCAATCGTATACGCTGGACGCAGCGAATATCCCCTTGAACGCTGTATGTATGCTACTTTAGCTCCGACCGCCTTTTTTTCGATAAGCTCATAGTCCGGCATGCCGTCTGGTTTAAGCTCCGCCATATCATATTCAACGCCGAAATCAGCAAGTGAGCCGTTACCTTTTTCGCCCCTTATTCCTATGACTTCTTCAAGTGTGTCATACGGACTGCCTGTAAGGGATACGAGCTTGTCGCCCTTTCTGAGAACGCCCCACAGAGCAGTTGAAAGTGCGTGTGTTCCGGAAACAAAATTGTGTCTGACAAGCGCATCCTCTGTTCCGAAAACCTCTGCATAAACCTTGTCAAGAACTTCCCTGCCGACATCGCCGTAACCGTAACCGCTGCTGCCGTAAAAGCACTGTTCACTTACACGATTGTTTATAAAAGCAGACAGCACTTTTCTGCCATTATACTCTTTTATTTCATCAGTCTGACTGAAATCACAAAGCTTCTCCGCCTTCAGCGCAAGCTCTGACAGCTTCGGGTCAAACTTGAAAAAGTCATTATTAGTCATTATACTGTAATTTTCCTTTCAGAATATTTTCATTTGTATTTTCTGATTTTTCAAGAACATATTCTTCCGCAACAGCTTTAAAGCCTATTTCACGATAAAAGCTCTCTCTTATATCAAGGGCATACAAAACAGCCGTTTTACCCCGCTCTTTAAGGTAAGATGCGAGCCATGTCAGAAATGTTCTTGCATATCCGCTTCCTCGTGCCGCTGCTCTTGTAGCAACCTGAGAAACCAGAACATTATCATTTATGTCATATGACAGCGTTGCGGTCGTGGAATTTTTATATGTCATAACATGGCTTATGCCATGTCTCACTCTGTGTGACGTATCTGCAAGCCACAGAGAATAATCCGCCAGATTTGGAAAGCCTTCATTGAGGATACTGTAAACTTCGTCAAGCTTTGGTTCAAAGTCAACATCATTTTCAGCATCAGGAACGTCCACACCGCAGACAAGCTGAAATGTTGTTCTGTGAAGCGCATTATAACCGCTGTTTTTTATCATTCCAACTGCCTTACTGTCACCCTCTATTCTGAACGGCTTATGCATATCCACAAAAATATTCAGCTCATCACTCTCAAAGCTGCTTCCATGTATAAGCATTGTCGAATTTATTATCAGCATCAGCGCTTCACCGCTTTTAAAAAAACGGCAGAAATCATAGCCTGTACCATACGCTTTAAAATATGATAGTATGCGGCGTCCGCAGCAGGTTTCAGCAAGAACGCTTTCGGGTATTTCGCTGTCATTTTCAATCTGCTTTATCATAGCTTCATTTCAGCCGCCTTTTCAATTAATGCATACACCATGTTACGGCAGGCTTCAAGGTCTCTTATATCAGCCGCACAGGATGGAGAATGCAGATATCTGCATGGTGCAGAAACTGCAATTGTTTTAACGCCGCCTCTTGACGTGTGTATTGCGCCGCTGTTGTTTCCTCCGGCAATTGTGGTTTTTGTCTGGCATGGAATATTTTTTTCCCTGGCAATCTCAAATGCTGCCTTATACAGTTCCCTGTCGTACATTGTGCTTCTGTCCATAAATGAAACCACAGCGCCCTTGCCAAGATGACACACCTGTTTCCTTTCGTCAACATTGTCGGCGTCAGCAGCAGTTGTTGTCTCAATTGCAATCGCAATATCAGGGTTGACTGTATAGGCTGCCGCCCTTGCACCTCTGAGCCCGATTTCCTCCTGAACCGAAAATGTGAAATACAAATCATAGGGAAGCTCATGCTCAATCATATCGATCATAAGCGCACAGCCGAAACGATCATCGATCGCCTTGGAAATTATCATGTTTTCACCGCACTGTATATATTCTGTGCTGAAATATGCACAATCGCCAGGCGAAACATATTTCTCTGCTTCTTCCTTGTCAGCTGCCCCTATGTCAATGTAAAGAGAATCCATTTCTGCCGGTTTTTCACGTTCATCAGCCGAAAGATTATGAACAGCCTTAGCGCCGATGACGCCGTTTAATGAATGTTCTCCGACAGTCACCTGTCTGCCGATAACAACAGACGGGTCAATTCCGCCGACTTCTGCAAAGGTAAGCGTTCCGTCAGACTGAACTGAAGTTATTATAAGCCCGACTTCATCCATATGAGCGTCAATCATTATTTTATTTTCAGGTTCACGAAGCCCCTTTTTAAAGGCTATGATATTTCCAAGCTTGTCTACGGAGCATCCTGCCTTATCGCTTATCTGATTCAGGATATATTCCCTCACCTTTTCTTCACGTCCGGATGTTCCGTTTAATTCACACAGTGCTTTTAAATGTTCAAGCATCAGCAGTTCCTCCGTCCTTTAACATCGCAGCAAGCAGTCTGCCAGTATTTTCAACATCCTCTATCTTTATAATTTCGGATGGTGTATGCATGTATTTAAGCGGTATGGATATAGTTCCTGCCATGCATCCGCTTTTATTAACGCTGAACTGGTCGGCATTAGTGGATGTAAGCCCGTTCATTACTTCGCTCTGATAAGGAATATCATTCTCCTTGCATATCCTTATTATTTCCCCGGAAAGGGTTTTTGAAAGCGACGGCGATACGCCTATCATAGGACCTTTTCCAAGCTTTCCGCATTTATATTCACAGTCGCCGGAAGTATAAGCAAAGCTTACGTCAACAGCAAGCGCAATCGCCGGGTTGACGTCATAAGCTGCGATTTTCGCACCCCTTTCTCCAAGTTCCTCCTGAGTTGAAAAAACAACGGTCAGTCCGCCGTCGAGCTTCGTATCCTTTAAAAGCTCAAGTGAATACAGCACGGCTGCCACGCCACAGCGATCATCAAGCGCACGTCCGGTAACTTCATTGTTTAAAAGCTCCTTAAACTGTGTTGCAAATGAGATCCTGTCGCCAAAGGATACTATTTCAGCCGCTTCATCGTGATCCATGCCGATATCTATCAGCATATCCTCAATTTTTGAAGCCTTACCCTTTTCACCGCCTGAGAGATGCGGAGGTATTGAACACACTGTTCCGGGAATATTTCTGCTGCCATGAACAGTCACACGCTGCGCCGGAAGCAGACGTCTGTCAATTCCGCCGACATTTGAAAATCTCAGGAAACCGTTTTCAGTTATATCGGTAACAATAAGTCCCACCTGATCTATATGCGCATCTATCATTATGCGGTTTTCATATCTTGAATTGTCTCCGAAAACGCCGTATACGTTTCCATTTTTTATAAAGCACTCGTCCGTATAGCTTCTAAGCATTTCCAGTGCAGTTTCAGCAGCATTTTTTTCATCGCCGGAAACGCCATCAGCCATCGAAAGCTTTACAAGTATTTCTTTTACATCCATCAGGAAAGCTCCTTTACAAGATTTTTAAAGTGTATTCCTCTTGCTTCAAAGTTCGGATAAAGATCAAAGCTTGCGCATGCCGGTGAAAGCGTTACAATATCTCCGGTTGATGCAAGTTTTCTTGCAGTTTCAACAGCTTCCTCCATAGATGAAACATGAACGATTCTCAGGCATTCAGAGTTGTATTTTTCCGAACCCTTGACAGCTGCCTCAATTTTATCTGCGGTAACTCCCATAAGTATAAGTATCTTAACCTTCTCGTTAACTGTATCAGCCATAGGCTCAAACGGTATCTTTTTATCATATCCGCCTGCGATGACAATGAGCTTCTGATTAAACGAATTAAGTCCGGCAAGAACTCTTGTAGGGCTTGTTGCAATACTGTCGTTGTACCATTTTACAC
>CAKSJL010000018.1 GCA_934463345.1 uncultured Oscillospiraceae bacterium
GTTCTATGCTTACGGCGGAATGATGACAGTAATGTTTCTTAAAAGAAATGATTTTGACGAGCTGTGTTTCAGAATGAGAGGATGAGGGAATGATGAGAAAATTCCAGATGCGTGGCATGTATCATGAGCATTTTGTAAAATCATTCAGATATTCTGCCAAAAATATATGGCTGCTTATATTTCCTGTTCTCAGAGGTATAAAATCATTCAGAATCGATTTCGGAACATTTTACACCTGGCTTTCAGGAGCATGGTTTGATTTGCTGATATTGATGGCGGTTATCGGATTTGGCATTTACCGCTGGGTAACGACCTGGGTCAGATTCGGCGATGAGGAAGTTACGCTGACAAGTGGACTGTTTGTCAAAAGTGAAACCGTAATTCCGTTTAAAAGCGTTTCAGTCATCTTGATCGAAAGTCCGTTTTATCTGCGTCCATTCAGAACTGACAGAATAAAGATAAATACATGTGCAGGAGCGTTTAAAAGCTCGGATATGTCATTGCTTATGCGTTCAAGTGATTTTAATATAATAAGAAATGAACTTGAAAATTTGGGTGACAATGCAATTAAAGTAATTGAAATTCGTCCAAAGTCACTTAACGTGCTTTTCTTTTCACTTGTTTTCTCAAGCAGTATGTATGGAGCAATATATATTGTATTATTTTTCTTTCAGCTTGGAAGTGTTTCGAGGGATCTGATAGAGCATGAATTCAGGGATACGCTGAGCCAGCTGACAAATGAGGTGTCATCAATCATTGCTTTTAATATTCCAAGAAAGGCAATATATCTGAGTGTACTTATAGGTGTAAGCTGGGCTTTGTCATTTATAGTGAATATTCTCAGATATGCAGGATTCAAGCTTGAAAAACACAGCAGATATTTCAAGGTCAGCATGGGTGCAGTTACATTAAGAAATTACTACATCTTATCGGATAAGATAAATTATGTAGATATGCGCCAGACTCTTTTGATGAAGCTGTTTCACCGGAGCGCTCTTAATATTAACTGTGCCGGTTATGGAAACATAAAAAGCGAGCTTCCTGTTCTTGTACCGGTTATAAACTCGAAAACTGTTCATGATGCGCTTGAACTGCTGAATTTCAGACATGGGAAGGTAAAGCGGACTGCAAAAGCGAACAGGGCGGCTGTTATGACTTTTCTCGGACTTCCACTGACGTTTTTGCTGGGAATACCGCTGCTTATGGTATTGCTTTTTCACTGGACTCCGAAATTTGCAGATCTTATTCTGCCATTTGCTTTTTTTGCTGAAATTCCGGCAATTCTGATGACGATTATAAAAATAAATGCGCTCCTGGAAACTAATGTTACAATAGAAGACGAGTTCATATATCTTCATTACACACGCTTTTTTACATTTCATACAGTTGTTGTTGACAGAAAAAAGCTTGTCAAGCTTCAGATAATTCAGAATCCTGTTCAGAAAAAACTTGGACGCTGTCGTATAGATTTTTATTTCAGTTCAGGTGTTCCTAAAAAAAACAAGCTTTACGGAATGAATATAAAAGATGCGAAAAGAATAGAAAACTTGCTTTCAAAGGATATAATGTATCATTATATTTGAGACAACATTGCACAAAATCCGCTTGTCAGCTTCGTAAGGTATTGCCTTGAAATATTGTATTTATGTGCCATTTCGTTGATTTTGAAAAAATATAAAAAATTGTCCGAACCACTTGATTTTTTTTGTGCGATATGGTATAATTAAAAAGCTTTAAACAAGGAGTTGTTAAATATTCCGGAATATAGGTGTGCGGGCCCTGTGCAATGAGACACCGTGAACCATGTCAGGCGGGGAACCGAGCAGCATTAAGCGGATCGTTTCGTGTGCCGCAGTCAGCCTGCACACCTATGTTCCGGAATTTTTATATGCCGTAACAGTGACATTCAAAAATGGAGGTGACCGTTATTTACAAGGCATTGTACAGAAAATGGCGGCCGCATTCATTTGACGATGTTATTTCTCAGCCGCATATAATTACAACTTTAAAAAATCAGATAAAAAATTCAAAGACAGCTCACGCTTATCTTTTTACAGGTTCAAGGGGAACTGGTAAAACAACCTGTGCAAGAATCTTTGCAAAAGCTGTGAACTGTCCGAATGAAAAGGACGGAAACCCTTGTCTTGAATGCGATATATGCAGGGATGCTGATTTGTCGGCGCTTTCGGATATAATTGAGATAGATGCTGCTTCCAACAATGGCGTTGAGGATATAAGGGATCTTCGTGACGGAGCAGTGTACACGCCGGAACGATGCAGATATAAGGTCTATATAATTGATGAGGTGCATATGCTTTCGCCGAGTGCGTTCAATGCATTGCTTAAAATAATGGAAGAACCGCCGGAGTATGTCAAGTTTATCCTTGCAACAACTGAGGTTTACAAAGTTCCTGCAACTATTACCTCGAGGTGTCAGCGTTTTGATTTCAGAAGAATTCTTACTGAAGATATAAAAGAACGTCTGATGTACATTGCTGGCAAGGAAAATATTTCTCTTGAAAGTGAAGCGGCTGTGCTGATTGCCAAGCTTTCAGACGGCGGTATGAGGGATGCGCTTTCGCTTCTTGATCAATGTGCCGCTTATTCTGATAAGATAGATCCTGAAACAGTTTCGGCAGCTGCCGGAATTGCTGGAAGAGGACATCTTTTTAAGATAATAGAGGCTTCGGTAAAAAAACAGCCGGGAGATGCGCTTGAGGTTGCCGACAGTCTTTACAGCATGTCAAAGGATATGCAGAAGCTATGCGTTGAATTGACAGAGCAGTTCCGCAATATGATGCTTATAAAGGTTTGTCCGGAAAAGTCCGGACTGATTGTCTGTATGCCGGATGAGCTTGAAAAACTTAAAGGTTTTGCGGAAAAATTGGAGCTTCCGGAAATATTGAACAGCCTTTCGATACTTCAGGAATGCAATGAAAGAATAGGACGGGCGCTTAACAAGCGTGTTGAGCTTGAAATGTGTCTTATAAAGCTTTGTACCAGATATATACCGCAGAAAGTATCTGGTAGCAGTACAGATTACAGTAATGCAAAGCAGTCTGCCAGCATGAAAAAGGAGTTGCCGCGCAGAGCAGATGAATCTGTTCAGGCTGAAAATGTCAAACCTGCTGCTGATATATCAAAACTTAAAGCTTCCGATTTCAAGCCGCTTGCTGAATGGACAGCCGTTCTTGACGAATTTACAAATATCTGTCCTTCTGTTTCCGGAACGCTTTCCGGTTCAACAGCATTTGTTTATAAAAATATTATGCTAATTGATACAAAAAACAGGTTTTTCCTGAAACTCTTTAAGGTGAAGGAAAATGCTGTACAGCTTGACAGAGCAATACAGAATGTTATGGGAAGAGCCTATGCTATAAAGGCAAGGTGCTCAGCTGAGGACAAGGAAGAGAAAAAGGCTGACGCATTGATTGAAAAAGCTATAAACAGCGGTATAGAAACTGCTGTTGAATAAATTGGGGACAGCTTTACTATATGTATGCAGCTGCCTTGAAAAATAACTTATGGGACGATCCTGAAATGCTGTTTTGCAGTAACAGCACTGGTTTTTGTACCGGAAGAATTACGGATAGTCTAAAATATTAAAGGAGTAGGAAAATGAAATCAAGAGTACCTAAGAATATGGGCGGAGCTCAGAATATGAACTCCATGATCAGACAGGCACAGAAGATGCAGGATGAAATAACAGAGCTTCAGAATGATATTGAAGCAAGAGACTTTTCTGCAACATCAGGCGGCGGACAGGTTGAAGTCGTTGTAACTGGTGCAAAGAATATCAAATCTCTTACAATTAAGCCGGAGGTTGTTGATCCGGAGGATATAGAAATGCTCCAGGATCTTGTTATCAGCGCTATTAACGAAGCAATGGCAAATGTTGAAAAGACAACTGAGGAGGAAATGAACAAGATTACAGGCGGAGTATCATTGCCTGGATTGTTCTGATATGGCTGATAATAGTGCACTTCCGCTGGTTGTTCTTTCTGAGCAGTTTGCAAAGCTGCCCGGAATAGGAATGAAAACGGCGCAAAGGCTTGCATATGCTGTAATGGCTATGAGCGATGAGGACGCAAAGCAGTTCGCAGACGCTATAATTGCCGTTAAAACTGATGTCGGATACTGCAAAGTATGTCAGAACCTTACTGAATATGAAGTCTGTCCTATCTGTTCAGACGACCAGAGAGATCAGTCGGTCATATGCGTTGTTGAAACGCCTAAGGATGTTACAGCATTTGAGAGGACTAATGAATATGGCGGGACATATCATGTTCTTCATGGTCTGCTTTCTCCAATAAACGGCGTTGGTCCTGACGATATAAAAATAAAGGAGCTTCTTGACAGGGTAAAAACCGGAAATGTCGAAGAGATAATCATGGCAACTAACCCTACGGTTGAAGGCGAAGCTACAGCTATGTACATAGCAAGGCTCTTAAAGCCGGTTGGCGTTAAGGTTACACGTCTGGCGTTTGGAATTCCTGTCGGAGGACATCTTGAATATGCGGATGAAGTAACGCTTTTTAAGGCGCTTGAAAACAGAAGCGAGATGTAAATTGAATAATTATACAGTTTGCCCTATGGTTTTTTCCATGGGGTACTGTAGTATTATATGGTCAGTACAAACTCATCATAGTTTAAAACTGACAGAGATGTGCTGAAGTCATGATTTTTTTGAAAAATATTTGTAAAATATATTGTAAAGTCGGCAGTATTGTGTTAAAATAGTTGTAGGCAGTACAGATGCAGACTGTATGCAATTACTGTGAAAGGAGAACAATATGGTAGGACACCTTATTTTGTGGGGAGTCGTTTTTGCTGTTATGGTGATAGCAGAGCTTGCATCAATGCAGCTTGTTTCGATCTGGTTTGCGGCAGGTGCTCTGGCTTCATTTATTGTTGCTTTGTGCAAGCTGGGAATGGGAATGCAGATGTTTGTTTTTGTTGTAGTTTCAGTAATACTGTTAACTGTAACAAGACCGCTTCTTAAGAAATTTACTGTCAGAAAAGCACAGCCTACAAATATTGATCTTGACATTGGGAAAACGGCTGTTGTAATTGAAACTGTCAATAACAGCTCAGATACGGGAAGAGCAAGACTTAACGGCGTTGACTGGAAAGCGGTTTCTACTGACGGATCTGTTATTCCGGAGGGAAGTATAGTAAAAATTGACGATATTAACGGAACAAAGCTTTTTGTTACACTGACTGAACAGAAAGCAACTGTTAATAATTAATTGGAGGAAATTATGGGATACATTATTTTTGGCGTTATAATTTTCATTATTCTGGTTCTTATAACAAGGATTAAAATTGTTCCACAGGCTCAGGTGTATATTGTTGAAAGACTCGGTACATTTTATGCGCAGTGGTCAACAGGTCCGCATTTTCTTGTTCCGTTTCTTGACAGAATTGCAAAAAAGGTTTCTATCAAGGATCAAATTGTGGACTTCAAGCCGCAGTCTGTTATTACAAAGGATAACGTTTCAATGCAGATTGATACGGTTGTGTTCTTTCAGGTAACTGATGCAAAACAGTATGCTTACGGTGTTGAGCGTCCTATATCAGCTATTGAAAATCTGACAGCAACAACTCTCCGTAACATCATAGGCGCTATGGTGCTTGATGAAACTCTTACATCTCGTGATAGTATTAACCAGCAGATAACTGCCATTCTTGATGAAGCAACAGACCGCTGGGGTATCAAGGTAAGCCGTGTTGAGCTGAAAAATATTCTTCCGCCGAGAGAAATTCAGGATTCAATGGAAAAGCAGATGAAGGCTGAGCGTGAAAGTCGTGAAAAAATCCTGCTTGCAGAGGGCGAAAAGAAATCGAAAATTCTTGTTGCACAGGGCGATAAGGAATCACAGATCCTTCGTGCTGAGGCCGCAAAGGAAGCGGAAATTTTAAGAGCGCAGGCTGAAAAGGAAGCTATGATTCTTCGTGCGGACGCTGTAAGAGAAAAGAAAATTCGTGAGTCAGAGGGTGAAGCAAAGGCTATTGAAACAGTTCAGAAAGCAAAAGCTGATGCACTTGCGATGTTAAATCTTGCAAATCCAAGCGATAATGTACTGAAATATAAGGCAATTGAGGCATTCCCGGCTGTTGCAGACGGAAAGGCAACAAAGATAATTATTCCAAGTGAAATTCAAAGCGTTGCCGGACTTGCGGCTGGATTGCAGGGAGTAATTTCTGATAAAAAGGTTGAACAGAAGCCGGAAGGTAAAGCCTAAAAAATTCGTAGTTTGATGCGATAATTTATATACAAGCTGAAAGGAGTGATTTATATCGCTCCTTTTTGTTTAATATGCGAAAAAAAATTAAACAGTGTTGCAAGTGGGTTTATAATGCTGTATAATAAAAATATAACTGGATTTTTACAGTTACTTTGTCGGATTTTTATAGATGGCTGCATTAGGCATTAAAAATATAATGGCAACAGGTATCCAGATTATTTCGGCAGGAAATACTGTGAAAAAAATAAGATATAATTCTGGTTATATAAAGAACAAATCAAAACGGAGATAGTAAAATGGTTTTTTCAAGTCTATTTTTTCTGTATTTCTTTTTGCCGCTTTGTGTGATTTTTTATGCTGCAAAAAACAAAATGCGTTACCGCAACATGATACTTTTAATATTTTCCCTTGCGTTTTATGCCTGGGGAGAGCCGTTGTGTGTCTTTTTACTGATAATAAGTGCAGCGGTAAATTTTATATTCGGTCTGCTGATAGACAGCTATAAGGGTCGGACAGGCTCAAAAATTGCCGTAACTGCGGCGGTTGTGTTTGATATAGCAATGCTTGGAGTTTTTAAGTACAGTGGATTCATTGTTGAAAATATTAATGCTGTTACTGGTCTGGGGATTAATGTTCCACAGATAAGACTGCCTATTGGGATAAGTTTTTTTACTTTCCAGATGATATCGTATGTTATTGACTGCCATTGGGAAAAGGTTGAGGTTCAAAAAAGCTATCCTAAATTTCTTATGTACGTTTCGCTTTTTCCGCAGCTTGTTGCCGGACCGATCGTAAGATACAGTACGATTGAAAGCGAAATCAGCAGTAGAAAAACTACTGCCAGCGATCTCTACTCAGGAGTTTCCAGAATAGCAGTCGGGCTTGGAAAAAAGGTTATCATTGCAAATAATTTAAGTACTATTGTTTCCTCGCTTTTTGACGGTGAGCTGAGTCAGATATCTGCTGTTGGAACATGGCTTGGTGCAATGCTTTATGCATTGCAGATTTATTTTGATTTCTCCGGTTATTCCGATATGGCTATTGGTCTTGGAAGAATTTTCGGTTTTCATTTTGACGAAAATTTCAATTACCCGTTTATTTGTAAGGATGTTTCGGAATTCTGGCAGAGATGGCATATTTCTCTCAGTTCATTTTTTCGGGACTATCTTCTTTATGTTCCTATTTTCGGAAGGAGAAGAAAATACGGTGGGCTTTTCCTTGTCTGGTTCTGTACCGGACTATGGCATGGCGCAAGCTGGAACTTTGTGATTTGGGGACTTTATTTTGGAATGTTCATATTTATTGAACAGAAAATCGGAAAAAAGAAGATAAAAAGAATTCCTCTTGCTTTAAGACATCTTTATAATAAGATAGTTATTATTATAGGATTTGGCATATTCTATTTCGAGGATCTCGGTAAGCTTGGAGAGTTCTTTAAAAATCTTGTCGGACTTAACGGAAATGGATTTATTGATGAATTTACGAAGCTTTCATTTACAAATAATATATACCTCATTGTCGCAGCAATAATGTGTACGTTTCCGATTGCAAAAGCTATTGAAAGGCGTGCCGGAAAACATTATATTTCTGCTGTTGCGCTTGAAGCTTCAAAAATTGCTGTAAATATGGCACTGGTACTTGTAAGCAGTATAATGCTTGTTGACGCAACAAACAATCCGTTTTTGTACTTCAGATTTTAGGAGGCGTAAAAATATATGGAAGATAAAAACAATATTGATATTGACATTGATGTGCGCCGACAAAAAAGAAAACGTGTTAAAAAGCGTTACGCCGTTAAATTTCTGAGAAGAGTAAATATTGTCTTATGTGCGCTGACATTTGTGATAATTGCGGTGTGCATGATATTTTTAAAGCGACCTGAGGTTTCGGAGATCGAAAACCGTACTCTTGCAAAGTGGCCTGAGTTTTCCTTTTCTGACTATTTTTCCGGAAAGTACACATCAGCAATAGAAACATTTTATAATGACACTGTTCCGGGACGGGAAACCTTTAAAAACATAACTGCTTCGATACGAAACAGATTCGGACTTCAGTCGCAGGAGGCAAAAATCCATGGAACTCCTGTTAAACAGGACAACGAAAAGAAACCTGAAATAAAAACAACTGAAAAAACAGATGATTCTGTCACAGTAAGTACTGTACCTACTGAAATCATTACAAGCGTTTCGACTACCATTGTTACACAGCCTGAAGAAGATACTCCTGACGATCCGGATGTTGAGGGCGAGATAAGCAACAATATTCTTGTTTATAAAAACAGGGGAATAATGCTGTTTGGCGGAAGCTATTCAAATGGTCAGACTTATGCGGAATATGTCAACAATTTTAAAAGTGATCTTGGGATAAATGTTTATTCTATGATTTGTCCGACGCCTGTTTCATATTATCTTCCGGAAAAATATGAGGATATGACAGCAAGTGAAAAGGACAATATTGACAATATAAATGAATATCTTGACGGAGTAATACCGATAGATGCTTACGGTGCTCTTATGGAACATAAGAACGAGGATATTTATCAGAGAACAGATCATCACTGGGCACAGCTTGGAGCTTATTATGCGGCTCAGGAGTTTGTGAAACAGGCAGATGTTCCGTTTGCAAAGCTCAGCAGCTATAAGCGCATTGAAAAGGATGGCTATGTCGGAACGCTTTATGGCTATACCGGTGATTCTGACCTTAAAGATAATCCGGAAAAATTTGTTTATTACAAACCGACCAATAATTACGGTACGACCTATTATGATACCGACATGACTAATGAACGTGACGGAAGTCTGCTTATAAATATTGACAATGTAGAGCCTGTAAGCTGGTATCTTGTGTTTATGGGAACAGATGCCGCTGTAACGCATGTTCATACTGATGTTGACAACGGCAGAAAACTTGCAATTGTAAAGGATAGCTATGGAAATGCGCTTGTACCATGTCTTACAGGATCTTTTGAGGATATTTACGTTGTTGATATGAGGTATTTTGATCTGAATGCTGTTTCACAGTTCAGGCAGTGGGAGATAACAGATCTGCTTTTTGCTATGAATACATTCAGCGCAACAGGCAGTAATTTTGAATATATAGAAAAAATAAGAACACAGTAAGGAACAATAAAATGAAAGAGCTTATGTATCCGTTTGACAGCCAGTATATACTCAAAAACAGAAAGAAAATTAAAAAAGAGCTTATGTCGGACGGAAGTGTCAGGATAAAGAAAAAAATTGCAGTTCTTGGCGGTTCTACTACAAATGATATCGTGTCGGTACTGGATATTTTTCTGTTTGACAGCGGAATTGAGGCGGAATTTTATCAGTCTGAATACAACAGATACTGGGAAGATGCTATGTTCGGGAATGAAGAGCTTTTAAGCTTTTCTCCCGATCTGATTTTCATTCATACTACTGCAAGAAATATAACCGACTTTCCGGCTGATATTTCATGTACAAAGGAATTTATGGATGAAATGCTTAAAAAGCAGTATGAGCATTTTGAGTCTATGTGGAACAGGATCAGCGAAGTCTATGCATGTCCGGTTGTGCAGAATAATTTTGAGCAGCCGCTTTACAGGACAATGGGGAATCGTGATGTGTGGGATTTTCATGGCAGAACCAATTTTGTGAACCGTCTGAATATGCTGTTTTGTGACTATGCTCAGGCTCATGAAAATTTTTATATAAACGACATAAATTATATTTCAGCACAGTACGGTTTAAAGGAATGGTCTGCGCCGAAATACTGGTATATGTATAAATATGCATTGTGTCTTCAGGCGATTCCGGAATTTGCTTTCAATTTAAGCAATATTATTAAATCTGTTTTTGGAAGGAATAAAAAGGCTGCTGCGCTTGATCTTGATAATACACTATGGGGCGGCGTTATAGGTGATGATACAGCCGATGGAATTGAAATAGGGCATGAAACAGCATCAGCCGAGGCTTTTTATGAATTTCAGAGTTATATCAGGGAGCAGTCGCAGCTTGGGGTTCTATTGACAATATGTTCAAAAAATGATGAGGAAAATGCGCTTGAAGGACTGAATCATCCGGAGGGAGTTTTGAAGCCAGCGGATTTTGTTTCAATAAAGGCAAACTGGGAGTCAAAGGATCAGAATATTGCACAGTCAGCGCAGGAACTTGGCATACTTCCGGAAAGCTTTGTGTTTATTGACGATAATCCGGCAGAACGGGAAATCGTAAGTGCACAGCTTGGGGCAGCAGCGCCGGATATTGGTCTGCCGGAGGAGTATATAAGAAATATTGACAGAAATGGTTTCTTTGAGGTTACTCAGCTTTCCAAAGATGACATTTCAAGGAATGATATGTACAAGGCAAATATCAGAAGAAAAGAGTCGGAAGCTAAATATGCAAGCTATCATGACTATCTTTTAAGCCTTGAAATGACTGCGGAGATTGAACCATTTTTGCCGGTTTACATTCAGAGAATAACACAGCTGACAAATAAGAGCAACCAGTTTAATCTTACTACAAAGCGTTATACACAGAATGAAATAGAGGAGATTGCAAACAATCCGGAATACATAACTCTGTGCGGAAAACTCTCAGACAGGTTTGGAGATAATGGAATTGTTTCAGTTGTAATAGGGAAAGTTTCCGGAAGTGAGCTTCATATCGACTTGTGGCTTATGAGCTGCAGGGTTCTGAAAAGGGATATGGAATACGCCATGATGGACGTTCTGGCAGATGAATGCCGGAAAAGGGGCGTAATGACGATTTACGGATACTATTATAAAACTAAAAAAAATGGTATGGTAAGCAGGCTTTATGAGCAGTTTGGATTTGAAAATATATCCAATGAGGAAAATGGGGACAGCAAATGGCGTCTTGAAACAGGGAAGTATTTTAGGAAAAATAATGTTATAAAAATTATGACTAGTCAGGAAATAAAGTGATAATTGCTGATTCTTAGAATATGCGTTTGAATAGAGAAGAAACTGTTAAAACCTGAAAAGAGCTTTCATCAGATCAATCTGACGAAAGCTCTTTTTGTAATTATTCGCATTCCTGTTTATTGTAAAGCTTGTCGGAGACTTTACACATAATAATACCAATTACTATTCCGATTAACACACCGCCAAGAATATCGGTAGGGAAGTGTACATAAAGGTACAGCCTTGAAAAAGCAATCATAGCCGCAAGTATATAAGCCGCTGTTCCAAGTCGTTTGTCGCTATACATTATAATTGTTGCCGCAATAAATGAGGAAAGTGTGTGTCCGGATGGGAACGAATAGTCCTGGGGAACTGCAATCAGCATGTTAATAGTGTTGTTTATCCAGCAGGGACGTGATCTTGCAATCAAATTTTTCAGCAGAAGATTTCCGATTATAACGCCTGTGCATAAGCCCGCTGCAACTGTAATGCCTGTTTTTCTGTATTTTTTAAAGAACACCATTATTACTGCTGCCAGAATCCATATCGCACCGCTATTTCCAAGCAGCGAGATTTTTGGCATAATAAAATTAAGAAATGGACAGGAAAGGTGTTTGTGTATAAAATCTAAAATAGTAAAGTCAATGTTAGTTATTGTCTGCATTGTAATACTCCTTTAATTACTAATGAAGTTGTGTAAGAATAAGTCAGTTTAATTAGCTGTAAATTTCTTTTGCAGGAAGAAGCGTACACAATCTTGCTTTCATACAGATGCTTATGCATGCATTGACAGCTAAGCTGAGATCTGTATGAAGATCGTATTTCTGGCTTTGTCGATAGCAGCTCAGGATGCTGTTTAAATCTGTATGCTTTGTTTCTGATAAACATTCTGCTTTAATTATATCATAATTTTCCTGTTGCTGCGAGATGTAATATTTTCTCTGATATCAACGTGATGTACTCCACTGATTTTTGTTGCTTCGGCATATAGGAAACGGACTTTTTCAGCTGCTGTCTGTTTGTCGGTCGTATTATTCCATTTAACAATAATATAATGCAGCATATATTTTCCTCCTAAGATTTAAGATTTTTGCGTCTTATTAACTGCAATACGATTTCAGATACATTTTAGCATAAGAAAAGAGAAAAATCAATAAAATATTTATAAAAAATGCAGGGATATCGTACATATGCCGTTTCGACGGGTATTTTCTTGACAATCTCCGGATTGCCATGATATAATGTTAGACATAGATATGAATTTAATTTGAAAGGACTTATATCGTGAACATTCCGTTTTTTAATAAATCCGCTTCAAAAGACAAAGCAAAGGAGCAAAAGGCAGAAGAGAAATTTCAAAAGAAAATGTCACTTACAGGTGATGATATAGGACGTCTGTCCCAAAATGCCGGATCTGTTGCCGCAATGTTTAAGGAGGTCAAGAAAGATCCTGATGAGAGGATTATGCTTGCCGCTGGTATTGCCGGATTTGCATGTCATCAGGCTGTTAAGTACAACAAAGAGAATTTTGTTGTTACTGAAATGGATGACGGCTCTAATTTCTTTTTTGGCGATGCAGTGAACTTTTACCTGATTGAAAACCCATACTCGGTTATGAATTTCCTCTTTGGCTATTATAAAAGCAAAAATATCAGCGAGCAGCTTCCGGATATTCATAGAATGGCTGAAAAAGGTGTAAAAAATATTTCTGACAGCAGCTTTAAACTTTCAAATCGCTTTGATCCGTCCGATGTTTATAAAATGGTTCAGGAATGCTGGGAGGGCATCTATAAAAATATGACAGTCAGGTTTTGCAGAACAGCCGATGAATGGCCGGTGCTTTATGCGATAGTGCTGCAAAAGGTTCTTATGGATATTGACAAAACGGCTGATGTACTTTTTAATATGGCAGCTGAATGTGCGATGTATTTGTCAAAAATGGATGATTCATCTATTCGTAAAAAAACAGTTATGGAAGAACGTGGAGAAGAACTGGTATATAGTTTTTATTCAAATGGTGTTAAAATCAAGCTTGATAATCATGATGAACAGTTTATTCACAGTTCCATTGACATAATAAGGGGCTTTTTCAAGGAAAACAAGATAGCTTTCAGTGTTGAAAACTGTAACGATGAGTTTTCAAAGATATTTGAATTTAAAATGCTTATAAAAAATGAACCAGTAACAGTCTGGATAAAGCTTGACTTAAAGCCGAGACTCTGTACTATTGCTTTTTTCCTGCCATTTAGTTTTGATATGAAGCGCATGGATCAGCTTTGTGTTGAGATCTGCAAAATGAACTTTGGCAGGAAGATCGGTTCGATTCAGCTTGATCCGGATAATGGAAGTGTTATAGCCAGGGCAAGCTTTCCATGCGCAGTCGGACTTGACAGAGAGAATTTTCTCATGACTTTTATGAGTAATATGAATACCCTTCGTGACCAGATGGATGAGTTAAAGAAGTTCAGCAATAAATAAGAACCTGTCTTCACAAGCGTATGCGCACGTCTTTCCAACAAATTTTTTCGCATACTGCGTTAAAAATGCTTGCCATACACAAGTATGCCTGCGCATTTTTTCCTTGTCTGCGTAAAAATTGTGCTTGAAAATCCGCACACATATCTTGTGAAGACGGGTTCTAAGAATCTGATTTGTGGTTAGAAAATTTATGGCTTTTCAGTGTACCAGAAGCTCTTTACTGATTGCCATAAGCTCTCTTACATAATATGTCGGGGTAAGCAGCAGGCCGTTCAGGCTTGTTTTAGCGTTTACTGCGGACGCTCTGACTCCATAGCGCTTTGCAATATATCCTGAACGGTATTGGTGAAAACTGTCTGTTATCAGTACGATTTCTCCTGAGGAAATGCCAGAAAGCTCAAGCGAATTTTGGATATTTTCACTTGTGTTGACTGACTTGTCCTCTGAAATTATTCTGTCAGCAAAAATTCCTTTTTCTACAAGATACTTTTTCATTACAAATGCTTCTGAATACTTTTCGTCATCACCCTTTCCGCCGGAAACTATGCACATAACATCATTGTTTTCATTTAAATAATCAACCGCTGCATCAAGACGTCTTCTGAGCATTTTGCTCGGACGGTCATCAACGACCTTGCAGCCAAGCACAATAACTGCCTGTGGATTATCTGGTTTGTCGACTGATGCGGAGACTATGAGTACCGTAATGCTTAAAATGTATACTATTATCACCAGAATTATTGTTGAAGCACAAATAATCAGCGGCTTTCCGAAACTCCTTGACCAGACTTCTGAAATAAATGTGAACAGTAAATGGCTTTTGAGAGTTGCAGCAAACAGCAGAATAATGAAAATAAGACCTGCCATATTTCCAGGGTTTATAATTCCAGAAAGCATAGGAATAAAAAAGAATAATGCTGCAATTATTTCAGCTGCAAAAACAATGTTTTTTACCATAAATGATCTCCTTGCCGAAAGTGTACTGTTATTGGACAGGTTCTGACTGTTTTACTTCCTTTATAACCTTCATAAATCTTTCGCCGTATTTTTCAAGCTTCATATATCCGACGCCGGAAACAGTGAGAAATTCCTCATTGTTTTCCGGCTTTTTTGCGCACATATCCCTGAGAGAGGCATCACTGAAAACTATGTAGGCTGGGAGGCCTTCAATGTCTGCAATTTTTTTGCGCAGTTCACGAAGCTTGCTGAAAAGCTCTGCGTCTTCTTCTTTGACAAATGTTGCTGCGCCATTGCTGTCGGTTTCTTTTTTCTTTATTCTTCTCATTTCCAGATTCTTGTGATCAAACAAAATTTCACGGGATTTTCTATTAAGCATCAGCACAGGATATTCGTCATTGGAAAGAGTAATGTATCTGTTGTCGAGCAGATAATCTATAACGCTGCGGCAGTGTTTTTCGGTGCAGTCGCTCATTATTCCGTAGGTTGAAAGTGAGTTGAGATTCTGGGAAATCAGCTTTTCCGCTTTGCTTCCCCTTAGAACTGCTATGACAGTTTTTATTCCATAGGCTTTGTTTTTTTCTCTCATACGGTATATACAGGAAAGAATTTTCTGAGAATCAATTGTTATATCAACACTTTCGCTGTTTGAAAGACAGTTTGAGCAGTTTCCGCAAAAATCGCTGTATCTGTCACCAAAATATTTCAGTATATATTTTCTCAGACACTCCGAAGTGCGACAGTAATAAGCCATGTCATTGAGTCGATCGAGGTCCTTTTCACGAACACGTTCACGGATATCTTCATCCACTTCGCTGTCATCATTGTTATCTATCAGAAATTTATTTGTCCTGATATCCGCCGGACTGTATAGCAGATAGCATTCTGCTGCTGAACCGTCACGTCCTGCACGTCCAGCTTCCTGATAATAGCTTTCGATATTTTTTGGCATATTGTAATGTACAACATATGAAACATTTGACTTGTCTATTCCCATTCCGAATGCATTGGTTGCAACCATTACATTTTTCCGGTCGTAAATAAAATCGTCCTGGTTATTCCTGCGTTCCTCATCATCAAGACCTGCATGATATCTTGAGGCTGAAATACCATTTCTGCAAAGTCTTTCGCATATCTCCTCAACATTTTTTCTGGAAATACAGTAAACGATCCCGCATTTGTCGGGATATTTTTTTACTATTTTTAATAGTGCGGAAAATTTATCTTTCGGCGACTGTACCTCAAAATATAAATTTGAACGGTCAAAACCAGTAGTCATGGTAAAAGGTGAATCAAGCTTCAGGATTTTTGTTATGTCGTTGCTTACTTCTGATGTTGCAGTTGCTGTGAAAGCACTTATTACAGGTCTGTATGGAAGAGTGTTTATAAATTCAGCTATTTTCAGATAGCTTGGACGAAAATCCTGTCCCCACTGTGAAACGCAGTGAGCCTCGTCAATGGTTATCATTGATATGTCCATATTTTCCGCAAGATTCAGAAAACTCTGAGTCATAAGTCTTTCCGGAGCAGCATATATAATTTTAAGTTCGCCGTTATATGCTCTGGCAAGCATTGAACGATACTCGCTGTCAGACAGTGAACTATTAAGACAGCCTGCCGGGATACCAGAGCTGCAAAGAGCCTCAACCTGATCCTTCATGAGTGAAATAAGAGGTGATATAACGATGGTTATTCCATCAAGCATAAGAGCCGGAAGCTGGTAGCAGACTGATTTTCCAGCACCAGTCGGCATTATTCCCAGAACGTCTCTGCCGATTAAAATATTGTCTATTATATCCTCTTGCCCTTTACGAAAGTTTTCATAACCGAAATATTTGCGCAGTATTTCTTTTTTATTCAATAACATCGCCCTCTGAAAAATTTTATTTGAAAACAAACTGATTATATTATAGCATATAATGAAAGAATTTGTCTATAGGTTCTTACTTTTATTCTGTCAGCATATAAATTATAGCAATCCATCAGATACTGTTTTCATGTGTATAAATATGCGTTTTCAACATAGTTTTCCTATAAAAAAGTATCTGATGCAGCACTGTATAAATTATAGCAATCGAATAAAATTTTGTTTTTGTTGTATTGTGCCGTATTATTTTATTGGCTTGCTATATTTTCTTAATTTAAAACAGCATTGGAGTGAGAAGATTGAAAGGTCAGCCGAATGACAGAGCAATTATGCTGGGACAATACATAGCAGAGAATAAGGCAACCGTAAGAGGTGCGGCAAAAGAATTTGGAATCAGCAAAAGTACTGTGCATAAGGATGTAGCCCAACGTCTGGCGAAAATCCGGCCGCAGCTTTATTCTGAGGTTAAGAAGGTGCTGGAACAAAATAAACAGGAGCGTCATATAAGAGGCGGACTTGCAACAAAGAAAAAGTATCAGGAACTTGCAAAATACAAGTCGCAAATGAGAAACATGTAAGCTGACTTTCCGTAATTGGCATTAGTATTTCTTTAAAAAAAATTACGGCAGCATTCATGGATAAAGCTGCCGTAATTTCCGGAATTTCGGAACGAAATGTCCTGATTCTGATATATGAAAAAGCAGGGATTCAGACAACCGTTTAGCAGCTCTTCTGAGGGCAGACATTGAATTACCAAAATCAATATACTTTAGAATCCGGGTTCTTATAGTCTGCCACTGATAAAGTCTGTTGTCTGAACCTGTGCTTAATTTATTTTATGCAGAAACAGCAGAAATGTAACAGGAAATTCAAGGTATTCAAAATGTTTATATGATTCAATTGAATATTTATAAATTTAACACCATATAGAGGCGTTTAAAATAAGCTTTTACAATAAAAGTCTATATAATTGTAAAATTATTAAAATAAATATTCAAAGTGTGACAGCTTTCGACAAAATTATTGTGATTTACTCTAAAATATGCTAATATAAAAGTACAACAATAAATAAAATGGGGTAGTTAAAAAATGAGTTATCCTAGCAGTTGGAATGATGATGTTTACTATATTGTTGAAGTTGAGGTCGGCGGAGAGATTCTTTATATGTTTACCAGAAATGTCGCACTTCATTTCGCAGATATGGGCAAAAAATTTCTTTATAAACGCTCGGCACAGAGATATTATAAAGGTTCTGAATTTGAAAAGAGAAAATGTAATTACAGGATTGTCAGATACAGCCGTTATCAGGACAGAATAATTGATTAGACAGCATTTTTTACAGCTTGACTTTTTGCGTGATAAGATATACAATTATATGAAGGCAATATGAAATCAGCTTTTTGTATTGCTGTTAAGAATCTGTTTACGTCAGTATTGGCTTATACTTTACTATGCGGACAGGTTCTGAAATAATACGCCGGAACCGGGAATTCTGACGTTTCAGGAATGGTGGAGATGTTTATGATGCAAGTCAGGTTAAACAAGCGTTATACGCTTGGAGAAGAAATTTTTAATTCTGTTTCCCATGGTGCAGGAGGACTGCTGGCTGTGGGCGGTACGGTTGTTCTGATTGTTCTGTGCGCTGTGTACGCTGATGCATGGGCAGTTGTGAGCGCAAGCATTTATGGTGCGTCGCTAATAATACTTTACACAATGTCAACGCTTTATCATGCTATTACTAATGAAAAAGCAAAAAGATTTTTCAGGATAATGGATCACAATACAATATTCTTTCTGATAGCCGGAACGTACACTCCCTTTACGCTTGTGACTCTTAACGGAGCGCTGGGTTGGACGCTGTTTGGTATTGTATGGGGTTCTGCTGTGGCAGGAATTGTTCTGAACTCAATAGATCTTGAAAAGTTCAGAAAACCGTCTTTAGTGTGCTACATACTTATGGGATGGGTTATTATTATTGCTATAAAGCCTATGATTGCAGCGCTTCCTCCTGTTTCACTTGCCTTTCTGCTTACTGGCGGAGTTATGTATACGGTCGGAGTTATATTTTATGCAATGAAAAAAATAAAATGGTTTCATTCTGTATGGCATCTGTTTACAGTAGCCGGAAGTGTACTTCATTACTTTTCAGTTCTGACGGCGCTGGTATCAAAGTAAATTTTATATAATAAAAAACCTCCTGGAAACGGGAGGTTTTTAGTTTGCAGAAAAATCTGAATCTTCTTTATTGGATGTCAAAATAAGAACTTTGTATTTTACTTATATTATTGTTTTATCTATGCTGTCTGCGGTGATTTTTCCTTTCTTTGTATTATTGCAAATGCAATAACGCAAACTATTACTGATATAAGCGAGCCTGCTGCTGTTGCAAGTCCCATCGGAAATAATGTGTGCTGAAATATTTCAGACATGAGGTACGCCCCCGGTACACGTACAAATATTATAGAGATGCAGTTGTGCAGAAATGAGATACCGGATTTCTGACACGCACAGAAATAGCCGCTGAAGCTGAAATGGATTCCGGCAAGGAAACAATCCCAGATATATCCACACAGATACTGCCCTCCGGAGACAATGACAGCATTATCAGATGTAAAAAGACTTACAGCCGGTTCGGAAATAAATTGTATAAGAATTGCTGCAATTATTCCAAAGCCTGCTGCTATAAATACAGCGAACTGCATGGTCTGAACAGCTCTGTCTTTTTTTCCAGCACCGATGTTTTGCGCACCAAGTGCAGAAACTGTTGAAAGCATTGATGATGGAATAAGAAACATAAACCCGATAATTTTTTCTACTATACCGACAGCTGCTGCATCGGTCAGTCCACGTCGGTTCGCTATTATTGTTATAAGTATAAATGATATCTGTATAAATCCGTCCTGAAGCGCAATTGGTATACCTGTTTTGAGAATCCTGCCCATAGTTTTTCTTTCCGGTTTCAGATCCGGTTTCTTTATTGAAAAGCCTGTCTTGCGTTTCAGGATCACAATTAAAGCTATGACAACGCTTATTGTCTGTGAAAGGGTTGTACTCAGAGCCGCACCGGCAGGACCAAGCTCAAGCATGCCTATAAATATGTAGTCCAGCAGTATATTTGCAGCGCAGGCAGCGGCTATAAAGTACATAGGACTTTTTGAATCGCCCAAACCTCTGAATATTGAACTGATTATATTGTATGCGGTTATAAACGGTATTCCGATAAAGCAGATTGTCAGATAATCGACAGTACCTTTAACTGCTGATTCTGGTGTTGACATGAGAGAAACTATCGGGTCAACGAGTAGCAGAAGTATAATTGTAAGTATAATTGACGATGAAACGAAAAGAGAGATTGTGTTTCCGATATTTCTGGAGGCGCTTTTTTTATTTCCTGACCCGACCGCCTGAGCAATGTTTACTGTCGAACCCATAGCAAGTCCGACAATCATAACCGTCAGCATGTGCATTAGCTGACTTCCGACTGAAACAGCGGTCGTAGCTGCCTTGCCATCGAACTGACCAATGATAAAAAGGTCTGCCATGCCGTAAAGCGTCTGTAAAAAATATGAAAGCAGATACGGCAATGAAAAGTAAATTACGTTTTTTAGTACACTGCCTGTTGTCAGATTCTTTTCCATGTTATGTATCTCCAATCTTTAAGAAATTTCTTTGTAAATCTGTGAATAAGACAACACTGCACAAAGCTTGTGCGTAAAATCAGTAAGCTGATTACAATAGGCAAGATTTGTGCGGTTTTGTCTTATATTATAGCATATTTCTTATGAAATGTCATTACAACGGGAGATATAAAAGATGAGATTACTATAAAATAACATTTTTATAAATCATATCAAATACAGCCTGTGCAAGTGCATAATGTCCTGTTTCATCCATATGCTCACGATCGGCTTCTGACGGTTCTGCCTTATCAGATGCTGCGAGGAAAAGACAGTTTTCTTCCTGGGCAATGTCAGAATAAACCTTTTTCAGCTGCTTTGAAAGTATTACTGATTCTTCGTTGAATTCCGGATCAAAACCTGCTTCTCCAACACCTTCGGCAAGATGAATAGGTGAAACAAGCAGGATCTTTGAATTTCCGGAAAGACGTATCTGGCTTATAAGCTTTTTGATTCCGTTTCCGATCAGCTCCGGAGCAGCGTTAAAATCTGTTTTGCAGTCATTTGTACCGAGCATAAGTACAACTACTGCTGACGGTGCATGAGTTTCAAGGAGAACCGGCAGCATATCTGTTCCTTTCCTACCAGGACGTGTTTTGTCGCTGAATATAGTTGTACGTCCGCAAAGACCTTCCTCGGCTGTGCGGAATCCGAATGGGCGGAGCTTTCTGTCAAGAATGCCTGTCCACCTTGTATTGTAGTCAAATCGGCTTTTGTCCCTTGGATTCAGACCATAGGTATTTGAATCGCCGAAGCATAAAATTGTCTGCATTATTATCCCTCGTTTCATGATTCTGTCTTAGAACTCATGTTCATAGGAAAGATATTCAACTTACCATATGAATACAAGTCCTTATATGCAATAATCGTTTCCGTAAAGGTTCTCACTGTGATTTATGATATCCTGAAGCGTTATACTGTCAACATATTCAGTTATTACTTTATAAAGCCCTTCCCACACATAGAGTGATATACATCGTTCTATATTTGAATTTTCATTTTCCGGATGTTCCAGATCAGGAACAGGGGAGAGGTCGCCTTCAGTGACTCTCAGTATTTCTCCGACTGTATATAGATCAGGGTTTTTAGCCAGCATGTATCCGCCCTTATAACCTCGGTTTGTTTTAAGAAGTCCGGCTCTGCTGAGAGGTGGCACGATCTGTTCAAGATATTTTTTTGAGATATTCTGGTGTTCTGCAATATCTTTTAGTGCGACATACTGATCTTCCGGACTTTGTGCAAGTTCAAGAAGCATTCGCAGTGCATATCTGCCTTTTGTGGAAATTTTCATTTTCCGCACCGCCTTTCCTAATTTCTAATACCTATTATAACATAGGTTTAGTATGTTTTCAAGAGGTTTTAAATTTCTTTTTTGTATATATTTTCTTGAATATTTAAAATGAGATTTTGTGAAAGATAAACAATTCAAGATGTTTTGAAGTCGAAAAAGATATTAAACTGGCTCTTACATTCAGATTTTCAAAAGGTACGGGACTATATTTCAAAAATTTAATATTAAATAAGTATTGACATAACACTTCAAACGTGTTATCATATGAACAGATAAACATATGAGAGGATGTGAAGATGTGGAGAGCGAAAAGTGTGAATACATGTGTGTGCATGATGATACTGTAAAAAAGGTTATCAGTGACATGCCTGAAGAAGAAAAGCTTTATGATCTTGCGGAGCTTTTCAAGATATTCGGCGATTCAACCAGAATAAAAATTCTTTATGCGCTTTTTGAAGCGGAGCTTTGCGTATGCGATATGGCTCAGCTGCTGAATGTAAGCCAAACGGCTGTTTCTCATCAGCTCAGGGTATTAAAGACAAACAAACTTGTTAAAAGCCGCAAGGAAGGAAAGAATGTATTCTATTCGCTGGCTGACGATCATGTGTGCAGCATAATCAATCAGGGAATGGATCACATAAATGAATAACTGGTGAAAGTTGCTTAGCAGTTTCACCAAAATTAAAAAGGAGAGTATTACTATGAAAAAGGTTTATAAGCTTGAGGATCTCGACTGCGCAAACTGCGCTGCAAAAATGGAAGAAGCAATCAAAAAAATTGACGGTGTTGAAAACGCTTCTGTAAGCTTTATGACTCAGAAGCTCACCATTGAAGCAGATGCTGAAAAGCTTGATGAGATAATGAAAAAAGCTGTAAAGGCATGCAAAAAGATTGAACCTGACTGTAAAATTATTATCTGAGAACTAAAAAGCTGATTTATGTAAACAGCTTCTGAAATACTTGTTTATGGAGGTTTGCCATGACATCTGGACAAAAGAAAACGCTGATAAGAATAATAATAAGTCTTGTGTTGCTTGTAATTGTATCCTTTCTTCCTCTGGACGGATACATGCAGCTTGCAGTATATCTTATTCCATATGCTGTGATAGGATACGACATTCTTTGGAAGGCAGTCAGAAATATACTTCATGGTCAGGTTTTCGATGAAAACTTTCTTATGGCGATTGCAACGATTGGTGCGTTCGCATTAAAGGATTATCGTGAAGGAAGCGCCGTAATGCTGTTTTATCAGGTTGGTGAGCTTTTTCAGAGTGTTGCTGTCGGAAAGTCAAGAAAATCCATATCCTCTCTTATGGATATAAGACCAGACAGCGCAAATCTTGAAAGGAACGGAGAAATAGTAAGTGTTGACCCTGAAGAGGTTTCAATCGGGGATGTTATCATTATAAGACCGGGTGAAAAGATTCCTCTTGACGGCGTTATTATTGAAGGCTCAACGAGTGCGGATACATCTGCTCTTACCGGTGAATCTGTTCCGAAGACACTTCACGAGGGTGACGATGTCATAAGCGGCTGCATAAATATAAATGGTGTTATAAGAGTAAAGGTTACCAAAGAGTTCGGAGAATCGACAGTTTCAAAGATTCTTGATCTTGTTGAAAATTCCGGAAGCAAAAAGGCAAAGGCTGAAAACTTCATCACCAAATTTGCAAGATATTATACCCCATGCGTTGTTATAGGTGCGCTGCTTCTTGCAGTTGTTCCGTCAATTATAACAGGTGAGTGGGCTAAGTGGATAAACCGAGCGCTCATATTCCTGGTCGTTTCCTGTCCATGCGCTCTTGTTATTTCTGTTCCTCTCAGCTTTTTTGGTGGTATCGGCGGTGCATCAAGATGTGGTATACTGATAAAGGGCGGCAATTATCTGGAAACTCTTTCAAAGGCAGAGGTTGTTGTCTTTGATAAGACGGGAACGCTTACGAAAGGCGTTTTTAATGTGACGGTAATTCATCCGCAGGTACTGACTGAGGAAAGGCTGATAGAGCTTGCAGCCTATGCAGAGGCATATTCGACGCATCCGATTTCACGTTCTATCAGAGAAGCGTACAATAAGGAAATAGACAAAAGCAGGATAACCGATGTTGAGGAGCTTTCAGGAAAAGGTGTGTGCGCTGTTATAGACGGTCAGAAAGTTTATGCCGGAAACAACAAACTTATGGAGCAGATAGGCGTTGAATGGCATCCATGTCATCATACCGGAACAACTGTTCATATTGCTGTTGGAGGCGAATATGCAGGTCATATAGTTATTTCCGACGAGGTTAAGTTGGATTCAGCCGATGCAATAAAGCTGTTAAAAAATGAGGGCATAAAAAAGACTGTTATGCTGACGGGCGATGCAAAGGAAGTCGGTGAAAGCACTGCAAAGGCGCTTGGGCTTGATGAAGCATATACACAGCTTCTGCCAGACGGCAAGGTTGAAATGGTTGAAAAGCTGCTCAGTGAAAAGTCGGCTAACGGAAAGCTGGTATTTGTCGGAGACGGTATCAATGATGCTCCGGTATTGTCGAGAGCAGATATAGGAATTGCGATGGGCAATGTCGGATCAGATGCAGCGATAGAAGCGGCTGACATAGTTCTTATGGATGATAAGCCGTCGAAAATTGCTGCTGCGATAGAAATATCGAAGAAAACGCTCAGGATAGTTCATCAGAATATAGTGTTTGCGCTTGCTGTAAAGCTTGCCGTTCTGGTGCTTAGTGCAGTGGGTATTGCAAATATGTGGGCAGCCGTTTTTGCAGATGTTGGTGTGTCTGTAATTGCTATAATCAATGCTATGAGAGCGCTTAAAGTTGCCCAAAAGAATGATTAGTCCTTGTAGCTTGTATAAATTCTGTTGACTGAAACTAAAAATGGAACACTCTTTTGAAAAGGAGCGTTCCATTTTAATTTGTTATTTATACGGATAATTTTGTTCAAATATACTTGTCACATAATAAATTTGCCAGCACAGCTGTATAAGCTTCGGCTCGTAGTCCTCATAGTTTTTTAAGACCCAGTAAGCATATTCAAGAACGCTGAAACGCAGATAGCATTCTGTTCCATCCTCATACTTCAGGGTTACTTCTGTAGCCTTGTCGTAATCCCTCGGTGTGATGTTGCGAAGCTTTAATACCTTAAAGTTGTTCCCATCAATTGTAACATCTTCAACCTTAATTTTGTCTTTGTCATCGCCTGTAAGGTCGAATTTCACATCATCGGTAAAATAATGGCAAACAGTTACATCATGATCTAAAATCAAGGTTGAGCCAATATAATGCTGAGAATCTGTTGCATTCTTTATTTTGCCGTATTTCTGCTCAATCTCGTCAGTTGTTCGCTTAAGGCTACCAGTCTCATCCAGCTGATTTATCTTGCTTTCGTCCCATGCTATAATAGAAGTTGCACAGGGGCATTCAGTATTA
>CAKSJL010000019.1 GCA_934463345.1 uncultured Oscillospiraceae bacterium
CCGAACACAGAAGTTAAGCTCATCTGCGTAGAAGATACTTGGATGGTAACGTCCTGGGAAAATATATCGATGCCGGCATAATATGCACCATTAGCTCAGTTGGTAGAGCAACTGACTCTTAATCAGTGGGTCCTGGGTTCGAGCCCCCGATGGTGCACCAGTTAGGCACAGCAAGTTTTTGTTGTGCCTTTTTTGTTAATTTAATGGAGGATGATGTATTATAATTCAAAAAACAAGCTGTAAACGTGCTATTTTTATAGTTTTAATAATAGTTCTTCATATTTTGGTTGCCCTGATTTCCATTTGTATTTATAATTTGTATCAGCAAAACAGCGACAACAGGCGTATAAGAGATTGCATTTCATCTGGCGAAATAGACGGTGATAAGCTTGCAGGTGTAAATTTCAATTATGAATTGGAATATACATTGCAGGATGGCTCAAAAAGGACATTTTCGGGTGATGAAGTTTATTACTGGAATGGTCACAGACTTGTGCCTGTTTCAGAATTTATGAAAGGACATGAGTAAATGAATAAAACCAAAAAGATACTCTTAGTTTCAGTAATATTATTGTTATCGTGTACTCTTGTTTCAATTTGCTCTGTTCTGTTGTACTCGAATTTTGCCGATGATCCGCAGGATAAAACTATTGCCGGATTATTTGGTGATGAAGTTGCTGATAAGGTTATAGAAGGTAAATATAAGTGTACATGGAAAGCCTTTGATAAAGATGGAAATGAAAAAACCATTTTTGAAAACAATGTTAATTACAATTGGGAATAATAAGCTGCTATATCCGGTTAAAGTAAAATTTAACCGGATTTTTTGAATTTAGATCAGTGCAACAAAATGTGTTAATGTTTATATATAGTAGTTAGTGAAAGGAAAAAACATGTCTAAAATATTCTGGAACGGCGGAACACTTCTTTCCCCTGTGCCTCCTGCAATGGTGTCATGCGGGACTTTGGAAGAACCAAACATAATAACTATAGGCTGGACAGGAATAGTTAACACAAAGCCGCCTATGACCTATATTTCGGTAAGACCGGAAAGATACTCCTATAATATTATAAAAAAATCAGGTGAATTTGTCATCAATCTGACTACGTCTGCACTTGTGAAAAAGGCGGATTTCTGTGGTGTGAAAACTGGCGCAAAAACTGATAAATTCAAAGCATGCGGATTTCATGCTGTACCGGCGAAAAAGATCAGTGCTCCTGTTATTGATGAATCGCCGCTGAGCCTTGAATGTGTCGTGAAGCAGATAATTCCACTTGGTACTCATGACATGTTTCTTGCAGAAATTGTCGGTGCTGACATTGATGAACGCTATATCGACAGCAAGGGCAAGCTCAATCTTCAGCAAGCTGGTCTTGCCGCATATTCTCATGGTGAATATTTTGCACTTGGAAGAAAACTTGGCGACTTTGGATTTTCAGTCAGAAAAAAGAAAAAACGTCAGTGATTTTGTGAATATGGTTCGTAAAAGTATTGACATAAAAAATAGAAAATGCTATTATTAAAGATAATGGCATGTACGGATTAACGACAGCAGTGTCATAGAGAGGGAGGTAAATACTATGAAAAGATGCTTAATTGCAAAAGGTGTAATTGCGGCATTAACTGCAATTACTGTTTTATCAGCTTCGGCAGCATCTGTCGTACCGTCAGCAGCTGTTCCGGACGAATATCATGATGACTGGCTTCATGTAAATGAAAATGCGGAAATTGTTGATATGAACGGAAACCCTGTATGGCTGACAGGCTGCAACTGGTTCGGATATAATGTTGGAAGTCAGGTTTTCGATGGCGTATGGTCACAGAATATGCATGAAATGTTAAAGCAGATTGCTGACAGAGGTTTTAATCTTTTGCGTGTTCCGATGTCGACCCAGCTTTTGCTCCAGTGGAAGAATAATGAACCTGATCCGGCAACTCCGAAAGTGAATGAGTGGACAAATCCGGAGCTTACTGTTGAAGGAAAAGTGGGCGGAACTGTAAAATACAGCTATGATATCTGGAAACAGGCTGTTGAATGGTGCAGAGAACTCGGCATAAAAATAATGATAGATATTCACAGCGCTGAAACAGCATCTGCCGGACACCAGGTGAGCTTGTGGTATACTGACAAGTATTCAACAGAGGACTGGTTTGAAGCTCTTGAATGGCTCGCTGATACCTATAAGGACGATGATACGCTCATAGCTATCGATCTGAAGAATGAGCCGCATGGAAAGGCAGATGTTCCTGCACAGATGGCTAAATGGGACGATTCGGAAGATCCGAACAACTGGAAATATGCTGCGGAATGTGCTGCAAACAAGGTGCTTGATATAAACCCGAATCTACTCGTAATGGTTGAGGGTATTGAAGTTTACCCAAAGGAGGGTTATGACTGGACTGCTCCGGCTATCGACTGGTCAACCAACACAACGTATTACTACGGTGCATGGTGGGGCGGAAATTTCAGGGGAGCAAAGGAAAATCCTATCGACCTTGGAAAATATCAGAGTCAGCTTGTTTATTCTCCGCATGACTATGGTCCGCTTGTGTATGAACAGAGCTGGTTCCATGACGGATTTACACAGCAGAGTATTATGGATGAATACTGGTATGATAACTGGTTCTATCTGCTTGATGAAAAGAAAGCGCCGCTTCTTATGGGCGAATGGGGCGGATTTATTGATGAACAGCACGATCCGGACGGTGCAAATACAAAATGGCTTACCTATCTCAGAGATCTTATGATTGACAATAGAATACACCACACATTCTGGTGCTTTAATGAGAATTCCGGCGATACCGGCGGTCTGGTGTATGACAACTTCGGAAAATGGGACGAGGATAAGTATGCTCTCGTGAAGCCTGCGCTCTGGCAGAACGATGAAGGAAAGTTTATAAGCCTTGACCATAAAACAGCTATCGGAACAAACGGAATTTCGCTTGGAGAATACTATTCTGCTTCTCCTTCAACAGAGCCTGAAACAGATGTGACAGGCGCAGATAACGTATTAAGGGGCGATGTCAATTCAGATAAGGCAGTAAATGTATTTGACTCTGCTGCTCTGAGAAAACATATTCTGGGTGCGGATAATGAAATTAATGCGAAAAACAGCGACTTTAACGGCGACGGAAGCGTTGATCTGTCGGATCTTATTGCGCTTAACAGCTTTTTGATAGCAAAATAAAGCGAAAAATCTATTGAAAAAAGGAATAATTTCTGATATAATAGTAAGGCAGTGTTTTTTACGGCTGTAATAATGCCGTACAGGGCGCTGCCCTAAACTTATTGAAAAGGGGAAAAGCAATGCCAGCTAATATTGTTGTCGGAACTCAGTGGGGCGATGAAGGAAAAGGTAAGATCATTGACATCCTTGCTTCCCGTGCTGATGTTGTAGTTCGTTCACAGGGCGGTAACAACGCCGGACATACTGTTGTAAATAACGGTGAAACCTATAAGCTTCATCTGATCCCTTCGGGTATTCTTTATCCGGACAAGCTCTGCCTTATCGGTGCAGGCGTGGTAATGGATCCTAAGGATTTTACAGGAGAGCTGAAATCTTTAAGTGACAGAGGTATTTCAACTTCAAATCTTAAAATTGATCCGAGAGCGCATGTTGTAATGCCATGGCATATAATTCTTGACGGAGTGTCAGAAAAATTCAGAGGAAATTCTGATATTGGAACAACAAAGCGTGGAATCGGTCCTACATATATGGATAAATACGAACGCTGCGGAATAAGAGTCTATGACCTTGTTCATCCTGAAATTTTTGCAGAAAAGGCAAGAACAACAGGAAAACTTAAAAATAAGATAATTACAGAGGTTTACGGCGGAGAGGCTGTTGATATAGAGGCTGTTATTGCTGAATATAATGAGTACGGCAAAACCCTTGCACCTTATGTTGACGATGTTTCAGTTCTGACCTATGATGCTGATAAGGCTGGCAAAACCATCATGTTTGAGGGTGCACAGGCTACATTGCTTGATATAGACTTCGGTACATATCCTTATGTTACCTCATCTCATCCGCTTTCGGCAGGTGTTTGTGTCGGAACAGGCGTTGGCCCGAGAATGATAACAAATATTATAGGCGTTGCCAAGGCATATACAACAAGAGTCGGAAAAGGACCTTTCCCGACAGAGCTTGATGATGAAATTGGTGACAAAATCAGAAATGTCGGCGGAGAATTCGGAACGACAACAGGACGTCCGAGAAGAACAGGCTGGTTTGATGCTGTTATTGTGAGACATTCAGTAAGAGTAAACGGTCTTGACGGACTTGCAATAAACAAGCTCGACACACTTTGCGGACTGGGAATGCTTAAAATCTGCGTGGGTTATAAAATGCCGGACGGAACAACTGTAAAGAATTTCCCTCCGACACTTGAAGAGTTAAGCGGATGCGAACCGATTTATGAGGAGCATGAAGGCTTTACAGAGGATATCACAGGCTGCCGCAAATTTGAAGAGCTGCCGTTATCCTGTCAGAAATATATAAAGCGTCTTGAGGAACTTTGCGAATGTAAGGTTGCAATGATAGGCGTAGGTCCTGACAGAAGTCAGATTATTGAGAGATAAGGAAGTTTTTCTGTGAGAATAACTTCAAAGAAAAGGGCGGCTCGTTTCTCGTGCCGCCCGCTTTGTTGAAACGGAGATAAAAATGCTTATACTTGGAATTGAAAGCTCGTGCGACGAAACAGCGGCAGCAGTTTCTGAAAACGGAACAAATATACTTTCCTCGGTTATCTCAACACAGATTGAGGAACATAAGAAATATGGCGGTGTCGTTCCTGAAATCGCTTCACGCCGTCACTGTGAAAATATTCTGGGAGTTGTGAAAAAAGCTCTTGATGACTGCGGCAAAACGCTTGATGAAATGGATGCAATAGCTGTAACTTATGCACCCGGACTTATCGGTGCACTTTTAGTCGGCGTTAACTTTGCAAAGGGACTTGCGATGGCGTCAGGAAAACCGCTTGTGCCGGTTCATCATCTTTCCGGTCATATCGCTGCAAATTACATAGCGTATCCTGAGTTAAAGCCGCCGTATCTTTGTCTTGTTGCAAGCGGAGGACATTCACATATAGTTGAAGTGCTTGATTACACAAAATTCAAGATAATAGGAAGAACAAGGGACGACGCTGCCGGAGAATGCTTTGACAAATGTGCAAGAGCAATGGGTTATCCTTATCCCGGAGGAATTCATGTTGACCAAGCGGCACAGCTTGGTGACAGCAGCGAATATACTCTTCCTCATCCTAAGGTTGCAGGAAGTGAATTTGATTTCAGCTTTTCCGGACTTAAGACCTCAGTCATAAACCTGCTGCATAATTCGGCGCAGAAGGGGATCCAGGTTCATAAGGAAAATCTCTGTGCATCGCTTCAGTCCACGATTTCAGAAATTCTCTGTCAGAAAACAATTGCTGCGGCAAAGCTTCTGGGATACAGTAATATAGCGGTTGCCGGAGGAGTTTCTGCAAACAGCGGAGTGAGGGGTGCGTTTGAAAAGGAATGTGCAGAAAACGGATTTAAGCTTTATCTGCCGCCTCTGAATCTTTGCGGAGATAATGGGGCAATGATTGCATGTCAGGGATATTACAGCTACCTTGCCGGTCATAGAGCTGACGAGAGTCTGAACGCTCTTGCAACGCTTTCGCTTGAGGCTGTATAAGAACCCGTCTTCACAAGCGTATGCGTAAAAATTGTGCTTGGAAATCCGCACACATATCTTGTGAAGACGGGTTCTAGAGGTATCAGACCACTGATTTTATGCGTCTATTTCCTTGACAGCTTAAATCTGATATGCTATACTTTAAAAAGATAACATAAGGCAATACCGCACAATTATCAGCTGACATCTTTGCCGCACATCTGCTTGCAGATTTTTCGTCATATCATGCAAGCACCTGTACGACAATAATTATGAGGTATTGCCATAAGAAATCGTCCACATAGGCAATCTTTGTATATACTTCCTGTGTGGGCAGATTCTGATTTATGAAAGTCCGCCATGGTGCGGAGAAATGGAGAGTTTGAGATATGAGCAGTAACGTTTTTCCACTGCCGTTTACAACACACATTATTTTTGCGGCAGTTGCATTTTTATTTTTTATAGTTCAGTTTATCAGAACAAAATACAAGTATGAGCCTGTTATGGCAATGGCTGTTGCTTCTACAATGCTTATTTACATAAAAGACAGCAGAATGTGGATATGCAGTGTGGGTATACTTGAACTTGGTCTTTTGCTTATTTCCCTTGTACTGTCTATTGCTGAAAAGAGAAGCAGGCGTGAAGCTGCGGCTCTGAATACAAATATTGATGACAGTACTAATGAAAAGGACGGTCAGGAGTGAAAATATGCATTCTTGACTGGACAACAGTTACTTCCGGCGATATAGATTCGGATATCTTCAGCGAATTCGGCGAGGTTCGCTGTTATCCGCTGACAGATAATCAGAGAGCAGCAGAATATATTGCTGATGCTGATATGGTGCTTTGCAATAAGGTCATGATAACCCGTAAAGTAATGGAAAAGTGTCCGAACATAAAGTATATCGGACTTTTTGCGACAGGCTACAATAATATTGACATAGAAGCGGCTGCTGAAAATGGTATTACTGTATGTAATGCCGGAGAGTACTCCACGAATGCGGTCGCACAGCATACATTTGCCCTTATGCTCGAGCATTTCAGCAGAATAGCCGAATATGACAGCTTTGTCAGAAGCGGCGGCTGGATCTCATCCAAAACCTTTTCAAAATTCCCCATAAGAACTCAGGAGATCGCAGGCAGGACGCTTGCTGTTATCGGCTTTGGAAGCATAGGGAGAAAGGTTGCGGAAATTGCAGATGCGTTTGGTATGAAGGTAATAGTCAACACAAGGACTGTTCCGGAAAATTGCCGGTATGAGCTGGTTTCGGCTGATGAAGCATTTTCCCATGCAGACATTCTTACGATACATTGTCCCTTGACGGAGCAGACAGAAAAGCTCGTTAACAGCAGGACGCTTGCACTTATGAAGGACGGTGCACTGCTTATAAATACGGCAAGGGGCGGAATCGTTGATGAAAATGCACTTGCAGCAGAGCTTGAAAGAGGAAGGCTCTATGCGGCACTTGATGTTTTAAGGCAAGAACCGATGAGTGAAAGCTCGCCTGTCAGAGACCTGAAAAACTGTACCATAACACCGCATACAGCGTGGGCACCACTTGAAACAAGGCGCAGACTTATTGACATAGTATGTGCTAATATACGGGCATATCTTGATGGCAGCCCACAGAATAAAGTAAACTGAAAGGAGCAGTACTGTAAGGAAATGATAGATATTTCAGATAAAAAGAGAATAGTTATAAAGCTTGGTACTTCAACGCTTACACATAAAACAGGCAGACTTAACATAAGAAGAATGAATAATCTTATAAGAGTTATGGCTGATCTCCAGAATTCCGGAAAGGAGCTTATAATAGTTTCCTCCGGGGCTGTCGGACTTGGCGTCGGAAAGCTCGGGCTTCGTGAGAGACCCTCGGATACTCCGACAAAGCAGGCTGCGGCAGCTGTCGGACAATGCGAGCTTATGTACCTTTATGATGATATTTTTGAAAATTATGGTATACCAGTTGCGCAGATACTGCTTACAAATACAATTCTTGAAAATGAGCGCAGGAAAAACGTTGAAAACACCTTTGAAAGACTGATTTCTATGGGGGTTATTCCGATTGTCAATGAAAATGACGCCATAGCCATAGATGAGCTGGAGCTTGAGATAGGCGAAAATGATTCGCTTTCTGCGATAGTTGCAAAGATTGTAAAGGCGGATCTTCTTATTATTTTATCGGATATTGACGGACTTTACGACAGCGATCCACACAAGAACCCCGACGCAAGGCTTATTCCGGTTGTAACGGATATAGACGGTCATATTGAAGAGATTGCCGGCGGAGCAGGAAGCGCAATGGGCAAGGGCGGAATGGCAACAAAAATAAATGCGGCAAAGATTGCAAATGGTGCAGGAATTGACATGATAATCATGAATGGAAATAATCCTGACAAGCTTTATGATCTTTTTGAAAACAGTCAGGCAGGAACAGTTTTTATAGCACATTAACGGAGGTGTATTGACAATGAATTATATTGAATCGCTCGGAAAGAAAGCAAAAGCGGCTGAACCATTTATTGCATCTGCAATGACAAAGGTAAAGAATGATGCTCTTTACGCTATTGCAGTGGCGCTTAAAGAAAATAAACAGCTTATAATTGAAAAGAATAAGCTTGACCTTGAAAACGCAGTAAAGAATAATATGACTAAGTCTATGCAGGACAGGCTTATGCTTGATGAGAGCAGAATTGACAGTATTGCGGATGCTGTCTGCACTCTTGCTGAGGCTGAGGACATTATAGGTTCGATAGACTGCGGATTTGTACGCCCGAACGGACTTAAAATCTGCAAGACGAGAGTTCCACTTGGCGTTATAGGAATAATTTTTGAATCACGTCCGAACGTTACTGTTGATGCAGCAACGCTTTGTCTTAAATCGGGAAATGCTGCTATTTTAAGGGGCGGCAAGGAGGCAATAAACACAAATAAGTGTCTTGCTGAAATTATGAGGGATGCAGTTAAGAATTCAGGACTTCCTGAGGATATCATTCAGCTTGTTGAGGACACATCAAGAGAGTCAGCAGCCGAGCTTATGCGCCTTAACGGATATCTCGACGTTCTGATTCCAAGAGGCGGTGCCGGTCTTATTCAGGCTGTTGTAAAGCAGGCAACAGTTCCGGTAATTGAAACTGGTACAGGAAATTGTCATGTTTATGTTGACGCTTCTGCCGATATTAATATGGCTGCTGATATAGTTGAAAACGGCAAAACACAGCGCCCTTCAGTGTGCAACGCAGTTGAAAGTCTGCTTGTGCATAAGGATATTGCAGAGGTAGCGCTTCCGGCTATAAAAAAGAAACTGGACGCTCATAATGTCGAGATAAGGGGCTGCGAAAGAACAGCAGAGATTCTGGGAGAGTGTGTAAAGCCGGCTTCTGAGGAGGACTATGGAAAGGAATTTCTGGACTACATAATTTCAGTTAAGGTCGTTGATTCCATTGATGAAGCGATCGCTCATATAGCAAAATACGGAACAGGTCATTCTGAAGCTATAATTACAAAGAGCCTGGAAAATGCGGAAAAGTTCCAGCTTATGGTTGATGCTGCGGCTGTATATGTAAACGCTTCAACACGCTTTACAGACGGCGGAGTTTTTGGTTTTGGTGCAGAAATAGGAATTTCAACCCAGAAGCTCCATGCAAGAGGACCTATGGGTCTCAGAGAGCTTACAACAGTTAAGTATTTAATAAACGGAAACGGTCAGATAAGATAAGCCAGCAGGATTGTCTGACATATTTGACTGAATCGGGAAACGCCTGAATACGCCCGAAAAAAATTCACGGAGGTGATTTCTGTGGATATACTTGACGAAATCGACGCAGCCATTCAGGAAAAAAGGAGTAAATGGAAATATACGCCTATGAGAGAAAAAAGTGAAACAGATGCTATAATTGATGATCTTCTGCGTGAATTCTCTTCCGGCAGCAGTAAAGCTGAAAAAAGCAGACAGCAAAGCTATTCCGGATATTCAGGAAACAGGCATGAGGCATCATATGCCCAAAAAGAACCGGCATCAATGAATGATGAACAGCGGGAAAGATATGAATACAATGCGTCTGTGAAAAACAGCGGCAGCGAACTGAAAAATAGTCCTGACTTTTACATTCCTCCTGAGGAGGACGATGATGACGAATATAATGAGTACGTTTCTCAGAAATATTCTCAGATGGAATATGACGATGACGAGTACCCGGATGAAGAATATGACGATGAGTTTCCGGAGCTGCCGGATGGTGGTCAGATGTCAAGAGGTGATTTTGACCGCTTTATGGATTCGGAAAATGATGGAGAACGTGGCGATCTTCCGAAATTTTCAGTGGCAGCAGTTATAAGGACAATACTGAAAATAGTTGTTCTTGCAGCCTTTGGCGCATTTGCGGTTGTCGGAATAATAAATACGGCCAGCACAGGTCTGAGCAAGCTTGACAAATCGTCAGCTTCATCTGCTTCAGATACAAAGAAAAAGGAACTTGAATCTGTCATATATCCATTGATCGTAACAGAAATAAAGGATTTTTCAGACATATCGGAGCTTACTGACGAGGATTTTGTTAATATTGGAACATGGGAACTTGTGATAAACGGTAAAAAATCAATATTCAAGGATGGTAACACTGACGAATACCTTTTGCCGCAGGATCAGATGGATTATATAATAGAAAAGCTGTTCGGACAGGATGCAAAATTTAAGCATACTACAGCCGGAGTAGGTGATGCAGCGGTTGTGTATGATGAGAAGAATAAGCAGTATATTATTCCGGAGAATACAGACCTTTATACATATTATCCGGTTGTAACAGATGTTTCCGATACAGGTGACAGCTGTACTGTTTATGCTGACTGCTATACCTCAGCTCCGTCATGGAACAGCGAGAAGCAGGATCCTGTCAAGAGAGTTATGGTAACTCTGAATAAGACATCAGAATATTATAATATTGTTTCTATGAAAACGATACCGGTTGAATAAATTTTTCATAAGATAAAACAAGAAAGAGGGTGGTCATTGACCGCCCTCTTAGTTTTGTGTAAGAACGTATTTACATCGCCATTCGGCAGGGTACTTTATTATTCATAATATTTAGCATATCTGAAATTAAGCTGTTTAGTAAATGGATCGTATATAATATCATGATTTCCTGAGCCAAGTATCTGAAATTGCTTTTTATAAAAAACCGGAATGAAAGAAAAATCATTCAGAATGGTGTTTTCTGCTTTATTATAAAGCTCAACGCCTTCGTTATAGTTTCCAAGCTTTTTTATCTCATCAACAATGCTCTGAAAATCTGAGCTGTTGTAGCCGAACTGATTATTACTCTTTTCAAATTCTTCAAGAATTGAAACAGGATCGTTAAAGCTTCCGGTCATAGGGTAGAGCGCCATAGTATAATCCCCGTCGCTTATTCTTTGGTAAAATTCTTCGGATACAACTTCTTCTATGCCAATATAAAATCCGAAAAGCGTCTGCCAGTTCTGAGTTACAAGGTGAAGATACTCCGTATCCATATAGTCTTTTGGTACAAGGATTTTTATATTTTCAAGCGATTTCAGATCCATTTCCTTCATGCCGTCCTGATAATACTGAAGAGCCTTGTCAGCATTGTATTCAATATACTGACCGTTGTTTTCAGCTGAAATCGCTGCCGTCTTGTCAGCATTTATCTCACGATAGCTTTTGTTTAAGAATGATATTCCCGGAGGAATTATGCCGTATGCGGCAAGCATATCATCAGGAAGCTGTTCAGCAAATGCTTCCTTGTCTATACCGTATGCCAGAGCCTTTCTTATATTCTGATTTGAATACTGCTTCTTTTCAGGATTAATAATTATACCAAGTGTATAATTAAAGTAGCTGTTTACGACATTTCCACCATATTTCTTTTTGTCGTATACGAATGAAAGCAGTACATCAGAAGTACCTTCATCAAAGCTTTGTGCAGCCTCCTCAGCGGAATCCTTTATATAAAAATTTAGAAATGATGGATATATTCTGTCAAAACCGTCGTTTTTTGAATTTCTTCTCATATAAATGAAATTGTCGCTTCCGTATGGATCATAAAACCATTGTCTTATAAAGAATGCGCCGTTTGAAGCAACTGACCGGTCATCAAGTCCGTATCTTCCCTTTGTATTGTTGAAGAACTGTTCATTACATGGCATTGCGGCAGTAAATGTAAGCGTATTTAAAAATCCGGCGCTGGGATATTCGAGCTCAAATGATAACTCTGTATCGCTTATTGCGCTGACTCCAAGATCAGTGTAGTTTGCGTCACCTTTTATTATAGCTTCTGCATTTTTCAGACAAAGAAACTTTTCCATGTGGGGGGAATGCGTTTCAGGATTAAAAATTCTTTTGAATGCAAATTCAAAGTCGTATGCAGTAACCTGAGTTAGCTCGTTTTCATCAGCTTCCTCGTCCTCATTGCTGTCAAAAAACCAGTAGCAGTCGTTTCTCAGCGTAAATGTATATCTGAGACCATCCTCCGAAATTGTATAATCTTTTGCAGCTGCCTTTTCAAGCTTACCTGTTTCATCTGTTTTCATAAGTCCGGTAAAGAGATTTCCGATAACCGTCATGGAATTTACATCAGAGGCGGTCTGTGGGTCAAGGCTTTCCGGATTTCCCGGCAGAGCGCAGTCAAAGGAATAATTTGCACCCTCCGGAGTCTGTTTTTTACAGCCTGCTGCAAACACTGACGATGCAGCGATCATGCCGGCAGTTATAAAAGAAATAATTTTTTTGTTCAAGTTTAAAGTCACCTTCCAGAATACACACATTATTAATAAAATCGGGCATGCTCTCAGAACACACCCGCACATGTATTACTGCCTGTTACGCAGTATTGCCAAATATCTGTCTTTATTTAAAATCGTCATTCAATGCCTTTTCAGCCTTGCTGTTGTCGTTTGTGCAAAGCCAGTAAACATAATCCCCTTTAGTTTTAACTTCGGTTTTGCATAGCTTGTCATACTGTTCAGGCACATAGTCCTTAAAAGCCTGTTTCTGTCCTTCAAGTCTGTCTGAAACAGCGTCCTTGACCTTTTTTGAATCCTTGGCCTTTATTAAGCATACTTCGTCAGCGTCAGCGCCTGAGCCTGCCCACCATACGGAATATTCGTCATAGTCGTCAGCTGTAAGACTGTATTTAAGCTGGAAATTGTCCTCGGCAACCTCTACCATTTCCGGAAATTCAACGCCGCAGTTAATAACGTCAGCAGTTATTTCCTTTAAAGGTTTTGAAGCCTCCGCTGAACTGTCTGAATCCTTTCCGCAGCCTGTAACCAGGGAGAATGCAGACACAATCAGAACTGCCGCCTGCAAAACAGCCATTTTTTTCATAATTCTCATGTTCCCTTCTATATTTTTCTTTTATTTCTCAGAACCTGCCTGCATCTGTGCGGACAGGTTCCTGACTCAGGCAAAACCCATAAGCCAAGCCTTGTGTAGTATTGCCCGTTATACCAGCGGCAAATCAAAAGCTACTTTGCTGTATGCGATAAAATATAGTTGAGCATAACAGAATAGGTAGTCTTTACAAAGTGCATACCGTCCTTTTCAGCCATATCTGACGGGAATTTTCCGTCATTGCCCTTTAAAGCGGTATTTATATCCACATAGTATATTTCCTTTTCATCAGCCATTTTAAGAAGCTCGGAATTGTATTTGTCCACATCCGAATTAAGTATAGGCTCTTCGGCGGCTGTTTCCCTTGCAGCAGTTACCGGCGGAACAGAAAGAATGTATATTTTTGTATCCGGAAGCTGCTTTTTTATCTCGTCAACGAATTCAGAATAATAACCTATCATGTCAGAAGCTGAAAGCCATGATATGCCGTTGCTTCCGAGCATTATATACACATTTTCCGGCTTTGCTTCTTTCAGCGCGTCTATGGCAGTGACATCGCCGTAAGCGGTTTTCAAGGTCTCTGTGTTTATTTTTTCAATATTAAGTCCGATTTCGGCAAAGACATTTTTAACAGGCACAAGCTGATAATCAGCCAGTCCGACGGTTATTGAATCGCCTACAAAGACGCATTTTGAAAAATAAGTTTCTGAAAGCGGATCTGATGCCGGAACAGGGTTTATGATATTCTGTTCAGGCTGTGTTGTCTCCGTACTTTCTTCAGATTTTTCAGAAGGCGTCTGTGAGGAAAGTATGGTGCTGTCTGCTGAAAATCCGACAGAATTAGAAAGCTTTGAATTTATATTTGCCTCAGCCATGTATATGACGAAACAAAAAGCAAATACAACAAGTGTTATAAGCAAAACTGCTTTTATACGAAACCTTATAACAGGTTTTTCTTTTTTTTTCAAGTAAGGATAGGCTCCGAAACCTTTTTCCGACATGATTTTTTATGCCTCCCGACTAATAAACTGCCGCCTGGAAAAACTGTATTTCTGCGGCGGAAAAATTATTTGTTTCTACAACAGGATATTCTTTTTTTCTCTATAAAAATCCATAAAATTATTATAACCCAATAAATAAATTTTTGCAATAGTTTTGGTCAAATTAATTCTATTATTATTGCAAACAAAGCTGACATATAGTATAATATATAAGAAGCTGTTCTCCCAGGCATAGATATATGTCCTTTCGGAAAACATAGAATATAGCTTCTAAGATAACAGAACATCTGGAGGGAACAAGAATGTGTGGATTTGTCGGATTTACCAACAAGATTAATGACTCCAATCAGGTCCTGGAAAATATGATGAATAAGATTATTCACAGAGGACCGGATTCCGGAGGAAAATATATAGATGAGGGAATAGCTCTGGGATTCCGCCGCCTGAGCATTATAGACCTGGCTCAGGGCGATCAGCCTATTCTCAATGAGGACGGCTCAAAAATACTACTTTTCAACGGGGAAATATATAATTTTCAGAGCATTCGTGAGAAGCTTGTCGCAGCAGGGCATGTTTTTAAAACCAAGACGGATTCCGAGGTACTGCTTCATGGCTATGAGGAATACGGAAAAAAACTTCTTGACATGCTCAGAGGAATGTTTGCATTTGTGATCTGGGATAAAAACACAAAGGAACTTTTCGGCGCTCGTGACTTTTTTGGTATAAAGCCGCTTTACTATTCTCTTTCAGGAGAAAGTTTCCTTTTTGGTTCTGAAATAAAGAGTTTTCTGCCGCATCCTCATTTTAAAAAGGAGCTTAACACAGCAGCCCTTGAAAATTATCTGACATTTCAGTATTCCCCTCAGCAGGAATGCTTTTTCAAAAATGTTTTCAAGCTTCCTCCGGCGCACTGTTTCACATACAAGGACGGAAAGCTTGATATTGAACGCTACTGGGAAATTAAATTTGACGCTGATGAAAAGCCGGATCTGAATGAATGGGTAAACAGGATATCAGATACGTTCCATAATTCTGTGGAAGCTCATAAGATTGCCGACGTTGAGGTCGGAAGTTTCCTTTCAAGCGGCGTTGATTCAAGTTATGTTGCGGCAGTTGCCGATGTTGACAAGACTTTTACCGTTGGCTTCGGAAAGGACGAAAAGTACAACGAAATCGGATGGGCTAAAAACTTTTCAAAGGCTATCGGCAAGGAAAATACAAGCAAGGTCATATCTCCGGAGGAATACTGGGGAAGTATTGCAAAAATCCAGTATCATATGGATGAACCGCTTGCAGATCCTTCAGCTGTTGCGCTTTATTTTGTCTGTAACATCGCTTCACAGAAGCTGAAGGTTGTTCTTTCAGGCGAAGGCGCTGACGAAATTTTCGGCGGTTATAATGTATACAGCGAGCCGGACGGAACATTTTATGACAAGCTGCCGAGAGGAGTTAAAAGAGGAATCGGACATATTGCTCAGAAGCTGCCAGCGCACAGGGGTGTTAACTTCTTTATAAGAAAAGGAAAAGATCTTGAAGAACGCTTCATAGGAAACGCTTATATGTTTACTCCGGAGGAAAGAAAGAAGCTTCTGAAAATAAAAACTGACGCTCCTGACCCGACTGTTATTACAAAGCCGTTTTATGACAAGGTAAAGGATAAAGACGACGTTACAAAAATGCAGTATCTTGATCTTCACATGTGGATGGCGGGAGATATACTTCTTAAAGCGGATAAAATGAGTATGGCAAATTCGCTTGAGCTTCGTGTTCCGTTCCTTGATAAGGAAATAATGGCTCTTGCCGAAAAAATACCAAGAAGATATCGTGTCACACACAAGGAAGTAACAGACGAGCATACAAGGTATATCACAAAGTATGCAATGCGTCTTGCTGCCAAAAAGGATACTCCTCCGCAGACGGCAAAGACTGCTGCAAAGAAAAAGCTCGGTTTTCCTGTTCCAATAAGAGTGTGGCTTAAAGAGGATAAATACTATAATATTGTAAAGGATAAATTCACAGGAAAGGCTGCAAATCAGTTTTTCAACTGCGACCTCATCATGAAGCTTCTTGATGACCACAAAGCTGGAAAGGCTGACAACAGCAGAAAGATCTGGACTATTTTCATTTTCCTTGTATGGTATGGAGTTTATTTTGAGGAAAGCGAGTTTGTAAAATAAAAATCTGCAACAGATTTCTGGAAAAGAGTGATATTTAATATAAAATGGCGAGTGTTGTAACATACAAGTATATAAAGCAGAATCCGGATATAATGGAATATATCCGTCGTGCTGACAGCGCATTGGAGGCTCAGGGCTATACTGAGCATTCCTTTGCCCATGTTGAAATAGTTGCGCAGAACGCAAGTATGATACTGACAACGCTGGGCTATGATGAGCGGCAGGCGGAGCTTGCGAAAATTGCGGGTATAATGCACGATATCGGAAATGTTATAAACAGAATAGACCATGCTCAGAGCGGCGCTGTTATGGCTTTCCGTCTGCTTGACAATTTAAGTATGCCGGCAAACGAAATATGCTCAATAATTTCAGCAATAGGCAATCATGATGAATCGACCGCACAGCCTGTTGACGCAATTTCAGCTGCGCTTATAATTGCCGATAAAACCGACGTGCGCAGGAGCAGAGTCAGAAACAATGATTTTCTGACGTTTGATATTCACGATCGTGTAAATTACGCAGTTGAAAAGTCAGAGCTTTATTTCAGCGATGATAAAAAATCAATTATACTAAGTCTTAAAATTGACACTGATATCTCTCCTGTTATTGAATATTTTGAAATATTCCTTAACAGAATGCTGCTTTGTAAGCGTGCATGCACATATCTGGGAATTCAGTTCAAAATGATCGTAAACGGCTCTTCACTTTTATGAAGAGCCTGAAATTCAGGAGGTTAAAATGATTTCGCAGTATCCGCATCTTATTGATCTGAACGATTATCCTGTTTCATGGTGGAACAAAATAATTAAGCTGGGACATGATATAAAGCTCCATCCTCAGCGTTACACTCATGCCTGCGACGGCAAAATAATGGCGACTCTCTTTTATGAGCCGTCGACAAGGACGCAGATGTCATTTCAGTCTGCGATGATACGCTTGGGCGGCAGCATCATAGGCTTTGACAATCCGTCAACCTCGTCTGTTTCAAAGGGCGAAAGTCTTAAAGATACGACAAAGATTGTCAGCAGTTATTCCGATATTCTTATAATACGTCATCCTCAGCCGGGAGCAGCAAAAGCAGCAGCTCTTACTGCTGACTGCTCAGTTGTCAATGCTGGTGACGGAGGACACCTTCACCCGACTCAGACTCTTACAGATCTTCTGACGCTGCATGAAGAAAAGGGCAGGCTTGACAATCTGAACATAGGACTTTGCGGTGATCTTGTCAACGGCAGAACAGTTCACTCTCTTTGCAAGGCTCTTTCGGCGTATTCCGGAAATACATTTGTGCTGATCTCAACTCCGAATCTCAGACTACCATCCTACGTCAAGGATATAATAACAGCAAGCGGAAGCAGATATACCGAGGTTTCATCGCTTGACGAGGTTATAAATGATCTTGACATGCTCTACATGACAAGGATACAGCGTGAAAGATTTGCCAGCGAAGAGGAATATCTTGCTGAGAAGGATACATATGTTCTTGATAAAAAGAAAATGAAAAAGGCAAGAAAAGATATGATCGTTATGCATCCAATGCCGAGAGTTGATGAGATTGCGGACGATATCGACGATGATGAAAGAGCAGTTTATTTCAAACAGGCTAAGTATGGAATGTATGTAAGAATGGCGCTTATAATGACTCTTCTGGAGAGCAGCTCGCCTACAATGCTGTTAAGCGGAAGAGTAAGAAGCGGAGTCTGCTGTCAGAACCCAAAGTGTATTACAAACAATGAAAAATATCTTCCGAAATCATTTACCGGTGCCGGCGATACTCTTGAATGCGAATATTGCGATGAACGTATTCTGCTTGAACACTGAACTATGCAGTTTTTAAAGCATCTTTATTATGGCAACGGCAAGGGTAAGACAACGGCTGCGCTTGGACTTGCTTTAAGGGCTGCCGGAAGCGGAATGAGGGTTCATTTAGTACAGTTTCTTAAGGGTGGAGAAACAGGAGAGCTTGCAGCACTGGAGAAATTCGATAATATAACAGTAAGCAGATGTGACAGAAACTATGGATTTTCGTTTAGAATGTCGGAAAATGACAAATCGGAAATAACTGAATGTCATAACAGTATCTTTACAGAAGCCATGAAACTTGCAAATAACGGTAATATTAATATGATAGTTCTTGATGAGATCGTTGATGCCTGGAATCTGGATTTAATTGACAGAAAGCTTGTAACAGATTTTATTTTACAGAAGCCAAAGGCAGAAATAGTTATGACTGGACATGAGCCTGAAAAGATTTTCATCGACGCTGCGGACTATGTCAGCGAAATAAAAGCAGTAAAGCATCCGTTTGAAAAGGGAATAGGCGCAAGAAGGGGAATTGAGTACTGAACAACAATTCGCTAAAATACCTCAGCATAATCTGAAAATTCGGGGCGCATGCTGTTGTGTTATAAAAAATAAAGACCGTCAGATTTTGTCCGACGGTCTTTTTGCTGTCTTAAAAACAGATTATTTTGAAATAAGTGCAAGTGTATCTCTTGCAATAAGAAGCTCTTCATTTGTCGGGATAACCCATACCTCAACCTTTGAATCAGGAGTTGAGATTTTTGTGAGTGTTCCTCTTACTGTCTTGTTAAGCTCATGGTCAATTTTAATTCCGAGATAGTCAACGTTTGTGCAGACGCCGTCTCTTACTTCCCATGAATTTTCACCAATACCGCCTGTAAAGATAACAGCATCAAGTCCGTTCATAACAGCTGTATATGAGCCTATGAACTTCTTGATTTCATATCTGAGCATATCAGCTGTAAGCTGTGCTTTTTCATCACCTTCGTGAATAGCGGCATAAATTTCCCTGTTGTCAGAGGAAACGTGTGAAACGCCCAGGAATCCGCACTGCTTATTGAGATAATTGCTCATCTGGTCAGGATCCATGTTGAGCTTCTTTTCAAGATATGTAACTGCGGAAGCGTCAATAGCGCCGCATCTTGTACCCATGATTATACCGTCAAGAGGAGTAAATCCCATTGATGTATCAATTGACTTGCCGTTTTCAATAGCAGTAATTGAAGAACCGTTTCCGAGGTGGCATGAAACAACCTTGAGATCCTTTAAATCCTTGCCCATTGCCTTTGCAAGAGTCATTGAAACGAATCTGTGTGATGTGCCATGGAAACCATATTTTCTTACATGGTACTTTTCATAATCCTCGTAAGGAATACCGTACATATAAGCCTTTGGAGGCATTGTCTGATGGAATGCTGTATCAAATACAACAGCCTGCGGAACAGATGGGTCAAATACCTTTTTGCAGGCTCTGAGAGCGAGTGCATGAGCGTGATTGTGAACTGGTGCAAGCTCTGCAAGTTCGTCGATCTTGTCGATAACCTCATCTGTAACAAGTGTTGTTTCGCTGAATACCTCAGCACCCTGCACAATTCTGTGACCTACAGCGGAGATTTCGGACATGCTCTTTATAACGGAAGCTTCACTGTTGAGAAGAGTGTCAACAAGTTTTTCAAATGCTTCTGTATGAGTCGGGAAATTGCAGTCCTCGTCAAGCTTTCTGCCGTCAAATGTCTTGTGGGAAATGTGACCGTCAATACCAATTCTGTCACAATTGCCCTTTGCTATAACCTTTTCGTCATCCATATCAATGAGCTGATATTTAAGGGATGAGCTTCCTGCATTAACAACTAAAATTATCATTAATATACGACCTTTCTGAGAAAATTCTTACATAGTAACATTATATTACTTATTTTTCAGAAAAGCAAGTATTTTTGAAAATTTCGACGTTACGATCAAACTTAACTACGATTTGCACAAATATGATTTTGGATTTATGGCAATACCGCATAATTATTATCATTTAGATACTGAACAGGTTCTCATATATTAATAATATTTCTTAAATTTACGTTTACCTGTTATCCACCTTTTCCGGGTACATATCATGATTGAAAAGTCTGTTTTCCGCAAGCCTTTCCCACTTTGTTCCCGGTCTGCCGTAGTTGCAGTAAGGATCGATTGAAATGCCGCCTCTCGGAGTAAATTTGCCCCATACCTCAATGTATTTAGGGTCCATAAGTTTTATAAGATCCTTCATTATCTTGTTTACACAGTCCTCATGAAAGTCACCATGATTCCTGAAGCTGAAAAGATAAAGTTTGAGCGATTTGCTTTCAACCATTCTTACATCAGGAATGTATGAAATGTATATTGAAGCAAAATCAGGCTGCCCTGTTATAGGACAAAGGCTTGTAAATTCAGGACAATTGAATTTAACAAAATAATCATTCTCCTGGTGTTTATTTTCAAATACTTCAAGTACCTCCGGAGCGTAATCCTCCGGATACTTTGTATGCTGATTTCCAAGCAGCGTCAGATTTTCTTTCTCTCTTTTTTCCATATTTTCACCTTTCCGCCGGATCTTTGATTCCATTTAACTCAAAAGCCTTTGCTCTGTCTATACATGTTCCGCATTTTCCGCATGGCTTTTCTCCGCCTTCATAACAGCTCCATGTAAGCTCGTACGGAACGCCAAGCTCAAGTCCTTTTTTTACGACCTCTGCCTTTGTCATTCCTACAAACGGAGCTTCTATTTTAAGCTGTCTGCCGCTTCCCTCATATATTGCCGTATTCATTGCATTGTTGAAAACCGATGAGCAGTCAGGATAGGCATTCCCTGCTGCGTCATCAGAATGTGCGCCGTAGTAAATAACGCTGCATTCTCTTGAAAGAGCAATGCTTGCGGCTGACGACAGAAAAAGACCGTTTCTGAAAGGAACATAAGTCGAAACAGGTTTTCCGTCTGTTTTTTTCAGCTGTTCGGAATACGCTTCATGAGGTATTTCCTGATCTGAGCCTTTCAGAAGTGAGCAGTCTGAAAACTGAAAAATCGTTGAAAGGTCAAGACTTATTCTTTCAACTCCGTAATGCCTTGCAACTGCGTCTGCGGCTTCAATTTCCTTGGTATGCTTCTGTCCGTAGGATATTGAAAGGGCGATAACATTTTCTTTTTCGTATTTTTCAATGGCAAGCCCAAGACAGGTTGTGCTGTCAACGCCGCCGCTGAATAAAACCATTGCTTTCATTTTTATTACTCCTTTACCTGCATGAGGAATTTTCTTTGCAGTTCAAAATCATTTTTAAAGCTTCCCCTGAATGTTGTGTATGATGTGGAGGACGAACCGTTTCTGATTCCTCTTGCCGTCATGCACGAATGCTTTCCGGTAATGTAAACGGCAGTATCCTCAGAGCCCGACGCCATTGACATTATTTCAGCAATGTCATTTCCAAGGCGTTCCTGGAGCTGAAGTCTTTTTGCCGCCATGTCAGCGATTCTTGCGATTTTTGAAAGACCGATAACCTTTCCGTTTGGGATATATGCAACAGAAACCTTCATGTCATACATGAGTGCGAGATGATGTTCACAGTAGGAGAAAACCTCAATATCCTTTACTACTACCATTTCGCTGCTGTCAGATTTTCTGTCTGCTTCAAAGGTTTTGTTAAACATTCCGGCAATCTGTTCGTTAGTATAGTTCATTCCTTCAAAGACCTCCTGATACATTCTTGCAACACGATCAGGAGTTTCCTTGAGTCCTTCACGCTCAGGATCGTCTCCGAGAGCTTCCAGTATGCCTTTTATATGAAATTTTATTGCTTCACTGTCAATTGCCATTTTTCACACTCCCTTTTTATCAGGATCCCAGATGAACTTATGAAGCTGAAGCTGAAGATTAACATCGTTCATTTTATGTTCCAGCATGAATTCAACCATTTGTGCAGGATCAATTTTTCCGAATACCGGACTTAAATATACCGAACATCTTCCGGCAAGCTTTTTAGCTGTTATTATTTCAAAAGCCTTGTTCAGGTCAGTCTTGTCGCCGCATACAAACTTAACAGTATCATTTTCAGTCAGAAGCTCATAGTTTTCCATTTCCATAAAGCGCTCCATACCGCTTGATGGAAGCTTGTAGTCGAGTGTGAATGACGGTGCAGGAATAATATCCCTTAGCGGCAGTATACTTGCTGAACCGTTTGTTTCTATTTCTACAGAAAGACCGTTCTGGCAGAGCAGCTCTGTAAATTCATATATTCCGTCCTGTATAAGCGGTTCGCCGCCTGTCAGCGTTACATTTTTTATGCCGGTGTTCTTAATATACATAAGTATTTCTTCAGCGGTCATATCATCAGCCGGACAGTCAGGAAAATTTGCCCAGAGCGTATCGCAGTAGGAGCAGCTAAGATTGCATTTCCTGAAACGTATGAAAACCGCCGGCTGTCCTGCCTTTTTTCCCTCGCCGTTTATACTTGTGAACTTTTCGGCAATATGATATTTATACAATATCAGCCCTCCTCATACATAGCGCAGTTGTTCGGAGTTTCATAAACGGTTACATTATGAGGTCTGTAGCCACGCTCTTTTATAATCATGAAAAAATGTCTTGCAAGGTTTTCAGCCGTCGGACGGAACGGAAGCTCGACCAGCCTGAATCCGTCACGCTTTAAGCATTCCATGGTATCCTGCTTTAAGGTGTTTTTTTCGTAGATAAGAGAATGGTCATAGTGATCGGCGATAACGGAAAGCGCTCTTTTCAGGTCGGAAAAATCCATTATCATACCCTTCTGGCTGCCATTGCGCTGTAAAAAAGCATTTTTCACAGTGACTTCGACCTTCCAGCGATGTCCGTGGATGTTGCTGCATTTTCCCTCATAGCCGTAAAGAAAATGTGCACTGTCAAATGCAAATTCTGTTTTGATAAAATACATGTAAGATGCCTCCAGATCAAGAAATTATTTCTAAGGCAATAATTATGCGGTGTTGCCTTATATATTTTTTAGTAAATAACAAAAAAGAGCATAGAAATGACATCTATACCCTTGATTTCATAATTCAAAGTCAGAAATCCGTTTAAAAAAGTTGATTTCTGTTAGATGTCCTGGTTTTGTTTAACGACAGGATGGCACAAACGAACTGTCTGATTGCTATAATTATAGCATTTTTCCGCAGCGGTGTCAAATTGAGAACCCATCTTCACAAGTATCAAGGTTGACTTGAATGTATAAAAAGTGATATAATGTACTGGTGAAATATTGAGGATAACGGCATGGAAAAATCATGCTTTTGAGAATTATGCCGCTTGCGGTATTTTGTACGGTGATGATATTTCGGCGGCAGAACGGAGATTAATATGAATTTAAAAAGAATAGCAGCGCTTCTTCTTGCTGTAACAGCGGCAGCGTCACTTTATGGTTGCGGAGATAAAAACAAGGATTCACAGTCTGAGTCAGAAAGCAGTACTGTTTCATTGGCTGAATCTCAGGACAGCGCTGAAAATGAAGAAACCGAGTTTCAGCCGTCTGCGGAATCAACGGAAAATACGTCTGATACTGAAGGCATAGGTAAAGGTACAAAATTTTACGGACATATGGTTGACGGAAGAAAACTTACCGGATTCAGTATGTATACACCATATGGAATGAATAATCATAATGGTAACGTTCTTGACGATCACAGCGCTATTGTTTTGTCTTCGATTCCGACAGCAAGCGATTCGGTTATGGTAATGGCTGACGACGGAAGCAATATCAATATATTTGCTGCAAAGGGTGAGGACGCCAGTGAATTCAAGAAGCTTAAACAGAAAGACGTAGAAGAAACCTTTTTAAGCACTGTTGACGGCGTTTTTGACAAATGCGAGATATCATCCTTTGAACAGGGAGAGTATGACGGTTATCCAGGAATTAAAATGATTGTCAATTCCGAGATGAACGGACTCAGCTTTAAGCAGACAATTTATATGATAGACGCTGTTGACGATGACAGCAACGGATTTGCATACACCATAACATATACAGATATGACAGGAGAGTATGATGTTGCTGTAAATAATTCTATAGAATCCCTTAATTTTGATGCTCCGGAAGAGCTTGCGAAGCAGGAAGCGGATCCGGATAAGCTTGCAGAAATTCAGAAGAAGGAAGCCGAAGAAAAGGCTTCAAAGTTAACGCCGGGACGCAAGGCTGTAGTTACCGGACTGAATAAGGGAAGTCTCAGGAAAACAGAGATAAACTGAAAAATATTTAAGAACCTGTCTTCACAAGCGTATGCGCACATCTTTCCAGCAAATTTTTTCGCATACTGCGTTAAAAATGCTTGC
>CAKSJL010000020.1 GCA_934463345.1 uncultured Oscillospiraceae bacterium
GCGACCGTCTATCGGTATGCTCCTTTTTTATTATTATACACTAGCCTTAAAATTATGTCAACTGTTTTCTTTAAAATAAATCGTCGCTCTAACTCTGTCCGGCAATATAATTGACATTACTGACATAGTAATGTATAATAACAAAAGAGCATACTATAAACGGTAGGCGGTCAAATCCTACTCCCGGAAGGGAGTGAGTATTATGAATAATTATGTTACATGGAACGATTTAATTCAGTTAGGCATTCTGCTTACATCTGTTGCATCATTTCTGTACACAGTATTCTACAATAAAAGGAAATAGCCGCCCTCAGCTTGCAAATTAAGGACGACTATTTTTAATCTTCTTTAAATTGGGAGCGACCGTCTATCGGTATGCTCCTTTTTTATTATTATACACTAGCCTTAAAATTATGTCAACTGTTTTCTTTAAAATTAATCGCCGCCACTGTTATGCTTCTATTGTAAACAAACTTGTACATTTTCAATTGTGTCGTTCTAAACTTGACATTCTTTCAGTTTTAGAGTAAAATAAAATGGAATAATTATATTAGGGCAGAGACGCTGAAAACGGCGGAGTATGCCTTTAATGAAAGGAAAAGATCAAATGCTGTCAAATAACAATAAATCAATGGACAAAATCGTAGATCTGTGTAAATCCAAGGGCTATGTTTATCCTGGTTCTGAAATTTACGGCGGACTTGCAAATACATGGGACTACGGTCCGCTTGGTGTTGAGCTGAAAAACAACATAAAAAGAGCATGGATGAAAAAATTCGTTCAGGAAAACAAGTATAATGTCGGACTGGACAGCGCCATTCTCATGAATCCGCAGACATGGGTCGCTTCCGGACATATCGGTGGCTTCTCAGATCCTCTTATGGACTGCAAGGAGTGCAAGACACGTCACAGAGCAGACAATCTTATTGAGGATTTTGACGGTACGAGTGTTGCCGGCTGGACAAACGAGCAGATGACAGACTATATCAGGGAACACAATATATGCTGTCCTAACTGCGGAAAATCTGATTTTACTGACATTCGTCAATTTAATCTTATGTTCAAGACATTCCAGGGAGTAACAGAGGATACAAAGTCCGAGCTTTATCTTCGTCCTGAAACAGCACAGGGTATTTTCGTAAACTTTGCCAATGTTCAGCGTACAACAAGAAAGAAAATTCCTTTCGGCGTTGCACAGGTCGGCAAGTCATTCAGAAACGAGATCACTCCGGGCAACTTTATTTTCCGTGTTCGTGAGTTTGAACAGATGGAGCTTGAATTTTTCTGCAAGCCGGGAACAGACCTTGAATGGTTCTCCTACTGGCGTGAATTCTGCAAAAACTTTCTCTTAAGTCTTGGTCTCAGAGAGGAAAATATCCGTCTGAGAGATCATTCTCCGGAAGAGCTTTGCTTCTATTCAAAGGCTACGACCGACTTCGAGTATCTCTTCCCGTTCGGCTGGGGCGAGCTTTGGGGTGTTGCAGACAGAACAGACTACGACCTTACACAGCATATCAAGACAAGCGGAAAGTCACTTGAATACTTTGATCCGGAAACAAACGAGAAGTACATACCTTATGTTATTGAGCCGTCGCTGGGCGTTGAAAGACTTTTCCTTTCAGTCGTTACAGAAGCATACGATGAGGAGGAACTTACATCAGTTGACAAGAACGGCAATGAAAAGAAAGAAACAAGAACAGTTATGCATATTCATCCGGCTCTTGCACCATACAAGGCAGCTGTGCTTCCGCTTGTAAAGAAGCTTACTCCTAAGGCTGAGGAAGTATTTGAGATGCTTTCAAAGAAGTTTATGGTTACATTTGACGAGACAGGAACAATCGGCAAGAGATACCGCAGGCAGGACGAGATCGGAACACCTTTCTGCATCACCTATGACTTTGATACTCTTGAAAAGGATAACTGTGTAACAGTTCGTGACAGAGATACAATGGAACAGGAAAGAGTAAAGATCGAAGAGCTTGTTGACTATATCAGCAAAAAGACTGAGTTTTAAGCTTTAAGAACCTGTATTCACAAGATATGTGTGCGGATTTCCAAGCACAATTTTTAACGCAGTATGCGAAAAAAATTTTCTGGAAGGACGTGCGCATACGCTTGTTAAGACAGGTTCTAAAATATTGATAAAGGCAGTGCTGTGCGGTGCTGCCTTAAATATAATAAGTGGAAGTGAATGCCTGTGAATAAGCAGGAGGTCTATGACTTTCTTGACAAAAGAGGCGTATGGCATGAGGTAACAGAGCACAAAGCGGTTTATAACATGGAGGAGCTTTCCGAAATTGAAATACCTTATCCTGAGGCTGACGCCAAAAATCTTTTTGTTCGTGACGATAAAAAGAGAAATTATTATCTTATATCGGTAAAGGGTGATAAAAGGGTAGATCTCAGGGAATTCAGGAAGAAGAACAATACCCGTCACTTAAGCTTTGCATCAGAAAATGATCTTATGGAAATAATGGGACTTCTGCCTGGTTCAGTAACGCCGTTCGGACTGCTCAATGACAGCGAATGCAGAGTCGGATTTTTTATAGACAGGGATTTTACGGACGAGCCGGGGCTTATCGGCGTTCACCCTAACGAGAATACAGCGACAGTTCTTATGAAAACGGCTGATTTGATCGATATTGTCAGGAAACATGGCAACACTGTAAACATCATACCGCTTTAAGACGTATGTGAATTTCTTGACAGAATACATGCTTTTGATGTAAAATAAAAGAGAAATACTTGAAAGGACTGATTGCAATGGGTTTAACATTAACTGAGAAAATATTAAAGGCACATCTTGTTGACGGCGAAATGGTAAAGGGTAAGGAGATCGGTATCAGAATCGACCAGACTCTTACACAGGACGCAACCGGAACAATGGCATATCTTGAATTTGAGGCAATGGGCGTTCCGAGAGTAAAAACTGAAAGAAGCGTGGCATATATTGACCACAACACTCTCCAGAACGGCTTTGAAAATGCTGATGACCACCGCTTTATCGGAAGCGTTGCGAAAAAGCACGGAATTTATTTTTCACGTCCCGGCAATGGCATCTGTCATCAGGTGCATCTTGAACGCTTTGGTGTTCCGGGAAAAACCCTTATCGGCTCTGACAGCCATACACCGACAGGCGGCGGAATCGGTATGATTGCAATCGGCGCAGGCGGTCTTGACGTTGCTGTTGCCATGGGCGGCGGCGCTTACTACATAACATGTCCGAAGGTTGTGAAGGTTGAGCTGAAGGGCAAGCTTTCACCATGGGTTGCCGCAAAGGACGTTATCCTTGAGGTTCTCAGAAGAATGTCTGTAAAGGGCGGCGTAGGAAAGGTCATTGAGTACTGCGGTGAGGGCGTTAAGACCCTTTCTGTTCCTGAGAGAGCAACTATCACAAACATGGGTGCTGAGCTTGGCGCAACGACTTCAATATTCCCGTCTGACGAAATCACAAAGGAATTTTTAAAGGCTCAGAAGAGAGAGGAAGTCTGGACAGAGCTTTCTGCTGACGCAGACGCAGTTTACGACGAGGAACTGGTTATTGATTTAAGCGAGCTTGAGCCCCTGGCTGCATGTCCTCATTCTCCGGACAATGTAAAGTCTGTAAAGGAAATCGGAAAGATAAAGATCGACCAGGTTTGTATCGGTTCATGTACAAACTCTTCACTTATGGACATGCTCAAGGTAGCTCATATCCTCAAGGGCAGAACTGTTCACCCTGACGTTTCGCTGGCTATCGCTCCAGGTTCAAAGCAGGTTCTCAATATGCTGGCTGAAAACGGCGCACTTTCCATTATGATAGATGCCGGCGCAAGAATTCTTGAAAGCGCATGCGGACCATGTATCGGCATGGGACAGTCACCTAATTCAAAGGGTATCTCACTGAGAACATTTAACAGAAACTTTGAAGGCCGTTCAGGCACAAAGGACGGACAGATCTATCTTGTTTCTCCTGAGGTTGCAGCAGCTTCTGCAATTGCAGGCGTGTTCACTGATCCGAGAGAGCTGGGCGATATGCCGGAATTCAAGCTTCCTGAGGTGTTCAAGATAAACGACAACATGGTCGTACCTCCGGTGCCGGAATCAGAAATGGACAGCGTTGAGATTTTAAGAGGACCAAACATCAAGCCTTTCCCGGAAACATCTCCTCTTGACGCTTCAATTGACGCAGGAGTTTCACTCAAGGTAGGCGACAATATTACAACAGACCACATCATGCCGGCCGGTGCAAAGATCCTTCCGCTTCGTTCAAATATTCCTGCTATTTCACAGCACTGCTTTACTATCTGTGACGAACAGTTCCCGTCAAGAGCAAAGGAAATGGGCAGGAGCATCATCGTAGGCGGTTCAAACTACGGTCAGGGTTCATCAAGAGAACATGCTGCACTTGCACCGCTTTATCTGGGCATCAAGGCTGTACTTGTCAAGTCATTTGCAAGAATCCACAGAGCAAACCTTATCAATGCAGGAATTCTTCCGCTTACTTTTGTAAACGAAGCTGACTATGACACGATTTCTCAGGGCGACGAGCTTGCGCTTGACAACGTCAGAGCTGAGATCGAGGCAGGAAAGTCAGAGCTTACAGTTGCAAACAAGACAACAGGTAAGGAAATCAAGGTTCTCTGCGAGTTAAGCGGACGTACAAAGGATATTATTCTTGCGGGCGGCCTGCTTGACTACACAAGGGAATCAATGAAATAATGGCGATTGACATATCAAATCGTCCCGACCGTCCCATGAGAAAATACACCATTAAGCCAAAGCGCTCAGGCGGCATATCTGCTGATCTTTTAAAGCTCATTGCGGTTGCTGCGATGGTTATCGACCATATTGCCTGGGCATTTGTGCCGTTTGGGAGTGTTTTAGGACAGGCTATGCATATTATCGGCAGGATCACTGCTCCGGTAATGTGCTTTATGGTGGCTGAGGGGTATGCATATACCAGAGATCCGGTTAAATATGCAAAGCGTCTGGGACTGTTTGCAGTTATTGCCCATATACCGTATATTTACTTTGAATCCGGCGGATTTCCGGTAATTCACCAGACAAGCGTCATGTTTACGCTTTTTCTGGGGCTTGTGGCGCTGATAATAAGAGACAGCCCGAAATATGAAATTGCAGTCAAAAATATGATACTGCTCATAATCTGTCTTGTGGCTATGCTGGGAGACTGGGGAGCGACTGCTGTTATATGGATACAGGTTTTCTATGCCTTTCGCTTTAACCGCAGGGAGCAGATAAAATATTTCTGCATTGTCAGTGCGGTTATGATAGTGCTGAACATTATCGTCAATGCTTCAGTCGGAAACTTTCTGGGCAGTCTTTTTCAGCTGGGAGTGTTTCTTGCAGTTCCGCTCATTACAAGGTATAACGGGAAAAGAAAAAAATCCGCCGCTGGAAAATGGTTTTTCTATGTGTTCTATCCGGCGCATCTTCTGGTGCTTGCAGTTCTGAAATATGTTGTTTTTAAGTGAGGTTCGGCATGGGTTTATTCAGCAGAATTTTTAAACCGGAAAACAGACAGTTAGGTATTGACAAACAGGATTTTTCGTATATATCTGAGATAGCAGGACTTATAACAGAAAACGACAGCGGATTTATGAAAATGCTGAATGACTTTCTGATTTATACTCAGAAGGAATGTGAAAAAGAGGACAGGGATTTTGAATACTGGACAGGTATGGTTGACGAGCTTGAAGAAGAAGGGTATCTGATTTCTGTTGACTATAAATGCGAGCTTGAAGATTTCCTGTGGGCGTTAAGCCAGATATACAATTACAGCCTTATTGAAAGCGCTGTTTCCGGTCTTGAATTTGATGAAAGCAGTGATGCGGAGGAATGGGGCAGAAAAATAAATCTTGCACTAAACGGTGAAGCGTATGTGTGCATGATAGATATTGACAGCGACAGCTATGAGCTTATTATAGCCGCTGCTGATGTGTATAAAGAAATAAAGTCCATAGCAGAGGCTGACGGACATTCAATAAAGGCTTTTTAGGAGGTAAAAACCAATGGCAAAAATTCAGATGAAAACACCGCTGGTCGAAATGGACGGCGACGAGATGACAAGAATCCTCTGGAAATGGATCAAGGACATTCTTCTTGTGCCTTACATTGATCTCAATACGGAGTATTACGACCTTGGTCTTGAATACAGGGAAAAGACAAAGGACAAGGTTACATTTGACAGCGCAGAGGCTACAAAGAAATACGGCGTTGCAGTAAAGTGTGCGACTATTACGCCTAATGCTGCAAGAATGCCTGAATACAACCTGACGGAAATGTGGAAGTCTCCTAACGGAACTATCAGAGCAATTCTGGACGGTACTGTTTTCAGAACACCTATTCTTGTAAAGGGAATCACGCCATATATTCCTACATGGACAAGCCCTATCACGATTGCACGTCATGCGTACGGAGATGTGTACAAGAACACTGAAATGCAGGTAAAGGGCGGCGGAAAGGCTGAGCTTGTTTTCACAGATAAGAACGGAAACGAAACAAGACAGACTATCCATGAATTTGACGGCGACGGCATTATTCAGGGTCTGCACAATATCGACAAGAGCATTGAGGGCTTTGCAAGATCATGCTTCAACTTTGCTCTTGATACAAAGCAGGATCTCTGGTTTGCCACAAAGGATACCATTTCAAAGAAGTATGACCACAGATTCAAGGACATTTTCCAGGAAATCTATGACGCAGAATACAAGGAAAAGTTTGAAGCGGCAGGTATTGAGTATTTCTATACCCTTATCGATGACGCTGTTGCAAGAGTTATCCGTTCAAACGGCGGCTATATCTGGGCATGCAAGAACTATGACGGTGACGTTATGTCAGACATGGTTTCAACGGCCTTCGGAAGTCTTGCAATGATGACCTCCGTTTTAGTTTCACCGGACGGCGTTTATGAATATGAGGCAGCGCATGGAACAGTGCAGCGCCATTACTACAAGTACTTAAAGGGTGAGGAGACCTCAACAAACTCAGTTGCTACGATATTTGCATGGAGCGGCGCACTGAGAAAGAGAGGCGAACTTGACGGAAACAAGGAGCTTATGGACTTTGCTGACAAGCTCGAAAAGGCTACGATCCAGACGATCGAAGACGGCGTTATGACAGGCGACCTTTATCTGCTTTCAAAGCTTGAAAACAAGAAAAAGGTTGATTCCAAGACATTCCTTGAGGAAATCAACAGCAGACTTGCAGAAATGATGAAATAATAATTAGAGAGAAGGATTGGATTTCATGTCAAAATCCCTGATTTCGGCACCGGTTATAAAAAGGCTGCCGAGATACTACCGCTTTTTAGGCGAGCTTGAAAAGCAAGGGTTTATAAGGATTTCAAGCAGAGAGCTTTCGGAAAAAATGGGGCTGACGGCTTCGCAGATAAGACAGGATCTGAACTGCTTCGGCGGTTTTGGTCAGCAGGGGTATGGCTATAATGTAAAGGAGCTTCACAGAACGATCGGTGAGATTCTTGGAATAAACGCCGGAAACAGGACAATTCTTATCGGTGCGGGAAACCTCGGAATGGCGATCGCCTCGCATATTGATTTTCGCAAGAGAGGCTTTGAGCTTATCGGGATTTTTGACAGCAATCCGGAAAAGGCAGGAAGAGTGATCGCCGGAGTTACAGTTTACAGCGCTGACGTGGTGGAGAGATTCTGCAAAGAAAAGAAACCTGTCTGCGCAGTATTGTGCATACCAAAGGCGGCTGCTCAGGAAATTGCCAACAAGCTTGTAACGCTTGGAATAAAGGGCTTCTGGAATTTCAGCCATTATGACCTGAGAATGGAGCATAACGGCATTATTGTTGAGAATGTCCACCTTGCGGACAGTCTTATGACGCTTTCTTACGGACTTCATGCAAACGAACAGGACGAGAGAAAGTGAAAATCTGTACAAGGCTTTAGTATAATATTTTACGGGTGGGCGCTGCCTGCCCGTTTTTTTATAGGAAAAATATCCGGAGTATTTTTTCGTATTGCTATAGTCATGCATTATTTGTGTATATTTTGTGAATATTTGCAGGAATCCTGAATATTTATGCAATTTGTCACTTGACATTTATTAATAAAGGTGTATAATGATAATTAATCAATAAAAAATCAACGGAGGATTATAAAATGAACAAACCGGCAGCTAAAAAAGAGATCAAAAAGGTTGTTTTGGCATACTCAGGAGGTCTTGACACTTCCATTATCATTCCATGGCTCAAGGAAAACTACAACAACTGCGAGGTTATTGCGGTTTCAGGTGACGTAGGTCAGGACAGCGAGCTTGAGGGACTTGAAGAAAAAGCTCTTAAAACAGGCGCTTCAAAGCTTTACATCGAGCATCTTACTGAGGAATTCATCAGAGACTACGTTTTCCCGACAGTTCAGGCAGGCGCAATCTATGAAAACAGATATATGCTCGGTACTTCCTTTGCACGTCCTATTATTGCAAAGAGAATTGCTGAAATTGCAATTGCAGAAGGCGCAGACGCTATCTGCCATGGCTGCACAGGAAAGGGCAACGACCAGGTTCGTTTTGAGCTTGCTATAAAGGCATTTGCTCCTGATATGGAGATAATTGCTCCATGGAGAATCTGGGATCTCAAGTCAAGAGACGAGGAGATCGACTATGCTGAGGCACACAACATTCCGCTTAAAATAAATCGTGAAACAAACTACTCAAAGGATAAGAACATCTGGCATCTTTCACATGAAGGTCTTGACCTTGAGGATCCGGCTAACGAGCCGCAGTATGAGAAGCCTGGCTTCCTTGAAATGGGCGTTTCACCTATCGAAGCTCCTGACAAGCCGACTTATGTTACAATTCACTTTGAAAAGGGCGTTCCGACAGCTATTGATGGCAAGGAAATGGGCCCTGTTGAAATCGTAAAGACTCTCAACAAGCTCGGCGGCGAAAATGGTATCGGTCTTGCTGACCTCGTTGAAAACCGTCTTGTCGGCATGAAGTCAAGAGGCGTTTATGAAACTCCGGGCGGCGCTATCCTTTATCATGCTCATGAGGTTCTTGAAACAATTACTATTGACAAGGAAACTGCAAGAATGAAGCAGTATATTGGTATCAAGTTTGCCGACATCGTTTACAACGGTCAGTGGTATACACCGCTTCGTGAAGCTCTCAGCGCATTTGTTACAGAAACACAGAAAACTGTTACAGGCGATGTAAAGCTTAAGCTCTACAAGGGCAATATTATCAATGCCGGCGTAACATCACCATACACACTCTATGATGAAGAGGTTGCTACATTTGATGCTGACGAGGTTTATAACCAGGCTGACAGCGCAGGCTTCATCAATCTGTTCGGACTTCCGATCAAGGTTAAGGCAAAGCTCGACCAGAAGAGAAACAACAAATAATCCGGAAGGCTTCGGAACTTAATATAAGAACCCATCTTCACAAGCGTATGCGCACGTCTTTCCAGCAAATTTTTTAGCTTACTGCGTTAAAAATGCTTGCCATACACAAGTATGCCTGCGCATTTTTGCCTTGTCTGCGTAAAAATTGTGCTTGGAAATCTGCACACATATCTTGTGAAGATGGGTTCTAAGAAATATATGGGCGGACACTTTTCTGTTCGCCCGTATGTCATTAAGAAACCTGTTCTGGCAGGATCGCTGCAAATATATTATGGGAACAGGCTCAGAAGCGGAAGTGAAAGGAAGAAACCATGGCAGATAAAATGTGGGCGGGAAGGTTCTCAAAAGAGGTTGATGAAACAGTTAATGCGTTCAATTCCTCAATAGCCTTTGACGGAAGAATGTACCGCCATGATATTCAGGGAAGCATCGCCCATGCAGGTATGCTTGGTGAATGCGGAATTATTTCAAAGGCTGACAGCGAAAAGATTATTGAAGGCTTAAAGGGCATACTTGCCGATATCGAAAACGGAAGCCTTCAGATGGATATGTCAGCCGAGGATATACATATGTTTATTGAGGCGGAGCTTACAAAGCGTCTGGGCGATGTCGGAAAAAGACTTCATACATCACGTTCAAGAAACGATCAGGTCGCACTGGACATCCGTCTTTATCTCAGAGACGAAATTGCGGAAATAAAGGCGCTTGTACTAAAGCTTGCGGACACACTCTGTGATATGGCGCAAAAGCATACAAAAACTGTAATGCCGGGATACACTCATCTCCAGAGAGCACAGCCTGTAACGCTTGCACATCATCTTATGGCTTATGCACAGATGCTGACAAGAGATTTAGGACGTCTTTGCGATGCGGCAGAGAGAATGAACGAATGCCCTCTCGGAAGCTGCGCACTTGCAGGAACTACCTACAGCATTGACAGATACATGACAGCGAAGGCTTTAGGCTTTGAAGGCCCTATGCTCAACAGTCTTGACGGCGTATCTGACAGGGATTTCTGCGTTGAGCTTGGCTGTGCGATATCGCTTATAATGACTCACCTTTCAAGATTTTCCGAAGAAATAATAATGTGGTGTTCCTGGGAATTCAAGTTTGTTGAGCTTGACGATGCGTATGCGACCGGCTCTTCCATAATGCCGCAGAAAAAGAATCCGGACGTTACAGAGCTTATAAGAGGAAAGACAGGAAGAGTCAACGGAAATCTCATGACTCTGCTTTCAATGCTCAAGGGTCTGCCGCTTGCATACAACAAGGATATGCAGGAGGACAAGGAAGCAATATTTGATTCGATTGACAATGTAAAGCTCTGTCTTAAAACGTTCATTCCTATGATAGAAACCATGAGAGTCAATGCGGACAAAATGAGGGCGGCAGCGGCAGGCGGCTTTATAAATGCTACAGACTGCGCCGATTATCTTGTAAAGCATGGCATGCCGTTTCGTGATGCATACAAAATCACAGGTAGGCTCGTTGCTGAGTGCATAGACAGGGGACTTACGCTTGAAACGCTTCCGCTTGAAAGCTACAGAGAGCTTTCAGAACTTTTTGATGAGGATATTTACAAGGCAATCAGCCTTGAAACCTGCGTCGGCGAGAGAAAATCCTTCGGAGGTCCTGCGCCGGAAGCGGTCATGGAGCAGATAAAAATTACAAGGGAAAGACTTGGAGCTTATCATGAGTAAAAAGCATCTTGGCTTTATTGTTGCGCTGACCTTTGCCGCCATGCTGATATGGATACTGGGCGAGGTACTGATAGTTGCAGTTTTTAAAATGAGCGGAAAGGCTTCTGTTGTCTGGACAGCGTTCATGCTTATAGCAACGATTGCTATAAGTCTCTGGAAGGGCATGAGGGACGAGAGCAGGAAAAACAGCCGTAAATGGTAGAATTGGAGTAGAAACATGGCTTACAAGGTTTATATAGACGGTCAGGAGGGAACGACCGGACTGAAAATCCTCGAAAGATTCGAGGGAAGAAATGATATTGAGCTTCTTAAAATAGATGAGGACAAGAGAAAGGACACAGAGGAACGCAGAAAGTTTATTAATGCGTCGGATTTTACATTTCTGTGTCTGCCGGACGCTGCTGCAATTGAGGCTGTCAGTCTTGCTGAAAATGAAAACGTAAGAATTATTGACGCTTCCACTGCTCACAGAACAAATCCGGACTGGGCATACGGTTTTCCGGAGCTTTCACCTCAGCACAGGGAGAGGATACGCACTTCAAAAAGAGTTGCAAATCCTGGCTGTTACGCAAGCGGCTTTATCTCGATCTGCTATCCGCTTATAAAGGCTGGTATCATGCCGGCGGATTATCCGGTTTTTGCGTATGCGACTTCGGGATACAGCGGTGCAGGAAAGAAAGCCATTGCGGCTTATGAGAGCGAAAACAAGCCGGCTGAGCTTTTAAGCCCAAGGCAGTACGCTCTGAATATGAACCATAAGCATCTTCCGGAAATGCAGCTTATATCAGGACTTGAATGCAAGCCTATGTTCAATCCGATCGTGGATAACTATTACAGCGGAATGGTCGTTTCAATACCGCTTCAGGGCAGACTTTTAAAGGAAAAATATACTCCGGAACAGGTAAGGGAAGCCCTTTATGAAAATTACAGGGACGCAAATTTTATTAAAGTAAAGCCGGCAGGAAGCGAATGTGTACCGGACGGTTTCCTGACCTCGAACGGTTTAAGCGGAACGAACATGATGGAGCTTTACGTTTTCGGCGACAGTGACCAGATGCTTCTCTGTTCAAGGCTTGACAACCTCGGAAAGGGTGCGTCAGGTGCGGCGGTTCAGTGCATGAATATCATGATGGGTATTGATGAAACTACGGGATTGATCTGAGGGGAAATTGATTATGATAAAGAAAGTTGAATTTGAGGGTATTAAATATGTTGACGGAGGCGTATGTGCCGCAAAGGGCTTTAAGGCTAATGGAATACAGTGCGGCCTTGCCCATGCGGGGGCTTCTGTTACAGGTAAGAAAAACGATCTTGCTGTCATAATTGCAGACTGTGAATGCTCTGCGGCAGCTGTCTATACATCAAATAAAGTAAAGGGCGCACCGATAGCGGTTACTAAAAAGAATATTGCTGACGGAAAGGCGTGGGGAGCTGTTGTCAATTCAGTGAACGCCAACACCTGCAATGCGGACGGTCCTGAAAAGGCACAGAAAATGTGCGAGCTTGCTGCGCATGAATTCGGAAAGAATGCTTCGGACTTTATTGTTGCTTCAACGGGCGTTATCGGTCAGCCGCTTCCGATCGAGCCTATTGAAAAGGGGATGCCGGAGCTTTGCAAAGGTGTCAGCTATGAGGGAAATGCGGCTGCGGTTGAAGCTATCATGACGACCGATACACAGCCTAAGGAGGTTGCGGTCGAATTTGAACTTGGCGGCAAAAAATGCGTTGTCGGGGGAATGCTCAAGGGAAGCGGCATGATACACCCGAATATGGCAACAACACTTTCATTCATTACAACAGATGCGGCTATAGCGCCGGAATATCTGAAAAGAGCGCTTTGCGACAATGTTAAAAAAACGCTTAATATGGTAAGTGTTGACGGCGACCAGTCAACAAATGATATGTGCTGTATTCTGGCAGACGGTATGGCTGGAAACGACGTTATAAACAGCGAAAACAGTGACTTTGAAAAATTTGAGAATGCCCTTTATGCTGTTATGCTCAACCTTGCAAGAATGATGGCGAGAGACGGCGAGGGAGCAACAAAGCTTATCGAATGCGTATGTACGGGCGCTGACAGCTTTGAGACTGCAAAGGCAGTAGCAAAATCAGTTATCATGTCAAGTCTTTTCAAGGCGGCGATATTTGGTGAGGACGCAAACTGGGGACGCATTCTCTGCGCTGTCGGCTATGCTGATGCTGAATTTGACATAAATCAGGTTGACGTTGATCTTGTTTCTGACGCCGGAGCAATTGCTGTGTGCCGCAGTGGCGCAGGGGTTGAATTTTCTGAGGAGGAAGCGAAGAAGATCCTGGGCGAAGAGGAGATCACAGTTGTTGTGAATATCGGCATCGGAGGTTCAAGAGCTGTTGCGTGGGGCTGTGACCTGACATATGATTATGTTAAAATAAACGGCGATTACCGTTCATGATACGGAGAAGAGGACAGTAAGATGGAAATATCGAACAGTACAAGAGCAAAGGTACTTATGGATGCCTTGCCATACATACAGAATTACAACAATAAGGTCATCGTTGTAAAATACGGTGGGAACGCCATGACCAACGAGGAACTGAAACAGGCGGTTATGAGCGATATCGTTCTACTGTCGCTTGTCGGCATAAAGGTCGTTTTAGTGCATGGCGGCGGACCTGAAATAAGCGATATGCTCAAAAGGCTTAACATAGAAAGCAGATTTATAAACGGTCTGAGGTATACTGACAAGGATACTATTGACATTGTAAAGATGGTTCTTGCCGGAAAGGTCAACAAGGAGCTTGTCGCACTGCTTGCGGAGCATAAGGGAAACGCTGTCGGTCTTTGCGGAATTGACGGAAAAATGCTTATTGCTGAAAGAGCAGAGGGCGAAAACGGCGAGGATCTCGGCTTTGTCGGAAACATCAAGAGAGTCAATACAAAGCCGATCACAGACGCTCTTAACAATGGCTGCATACCGGTTATCGCAACTGTTGCATGCGGTGCGGACGGCCAGACATATAATGTAAATGCCGATACTGCCGCTTCAAGAATCGCAGCAGAGCTTGGCGCTGAAAACCTTATCCTCATGACGGATATTGCCGGACTTTTAAGGGATAAGGAAAGACCGGAAACACTGATACCGTTTGTTAACGTGAGCGAAGTTCCGTTTATGAAGAGACAGGGTATTATTTCCGGAGGAATGATACCGAAGATCGACTGCTGCGTCGAGGCGGTCAGAAGAGGCGTTAAAAAGACCTCAATCATTGACGGAAGAGTTCCGCATTCAATACTTATCGAAATACTCTCAAGTGAGGGTATCGGAACACAGTTCAGATAATGGCATGGCTGATTCAGGTCTTTCCGTTCGGACTGGGACTGTTACTGATACTTACCGGAACGGGAATGATAATCTACCGCAAGAAGGGTTTTTACCACATAAGCGGAAGAATAACAGGCATTGCAAAAAGACAGAGAAAATATTCAAGAGTCAAGGTTCTGCTGGAAGCTCCGGCTGTCAGATATACTTTAAAGGGCAGGGAATACGATGGAGTTTCGAGGAGATTCTATACTGATGGAATAAAGGAATTCAAAGAAGGAAAGAGCATCAATATCAGAGTGAAACGCACGAATCCACGAAGATTTGTACCCGAGGAAAGCGGCAGGACTGCCGAAAAGCTTGTAATCGGCTGCGGAATATTCATGATTATTGCAAATGCAGTTATCTTATGGCGCTACTGATATGAAATTGCGGCGGCGTTTGAAAGGGATGTAAAACAGATGAATACAATTGAAAAGTTCAACAACAGCGTAATGCATACATACGGAAGATATGACGTTGTGCTTGAAAAGGGAAGCAGACGTGGCTGTGTTGACGAAAACGGCAGAGAGTACATAGACTTCGGAAGCGGGATCGGAACAAATTCACTCGGCTTCTGTGACGAGGACTGGGCGGACGCAGTATGCGGACAGGTAAGATCAATACAGCATACCTCCAATTACTATTACACAAAAGTTCAGGCTGATTTTGCTGACAAGCTCTGTAAGGCGACAGGCTATTCAAAGGTCTTTTTCGGAAACTCAGGCGCTGAGGCAAATGAGTGTGCAATAAAGCTCGCAAGAAAATACAGCTTTGACAAGTACGGAAAGGGCAGACACAACATCGTAACGCTTGTGAATTCCTTCCATGGCAGAACTCTCTGCACACTTGCCGCAACAGGTCAGGACGTTTTCCATAACTACTTCTTCCCGTTCCCGGAGGGCTTTGTTTATGCAAAGGCAAATGACAAGGCTGACCTGGAATCAAAGCTGGACGGCGCATGCGCTGTAATGATGGAATTTGTTCAGGGTGAGGGCGGAGTTATCCCGCTTGAAAAGGACTTTGTTGACTTTGTATTTAAGATCTGCAAGGAAAAGGATATCCTTGTTATTGCTGATGAGGTTCAGACCGGTACAGGCAGAACTGGAAAGTTCTTAGCATCTGAGAATTTCGGAGTTCATCCGGATATCACAACTCTTGCAAAGGGTCTTGCCGGCGGAATACCGGTTGGCGCATGCCTTGCAGCGGAGAAATGCTCTGAGGTCCTTACAAAGGGAACTCATGGTTCGACTTTTGGCGGAAATCCTCTTGCCTGCGCAGGCGGAAACGTTGTTATAGACAAGGTGACAGCGCCGGGATTTTTAGAAGAGGTTGCGAAGAAGGGCGCATACATAAAGGAAAAGCTTGAGGAAATGGACGAGGTTGAAAGCGTTACCGGAATGGGACTTATGATCGGTATAAAGCTGAAATCCATGAGCGCTGCCGACGTTGCGGCAAAGGCTCTTGAAAACGGGCTTATGATACTGACAGCCAAGGAAAAGGTGAGACTTCTTCCTCCGCTTAACATAACCTACGATGAAATTGACAGGGGACTTAAAATTCTTGAGAAAATTCTGAAGGGCTGAGATTTTTATGGTTAAACTGAACGTAATTTCAAAGGGAAACAGATATACGGTCACAGATCAGAAGGATCGCATGATATATACCGTAAAATCAGGGATTGGCGGAAAAACGCATCTTATCAATTCCGGCGGATATAAGCTCTATTATTTTCAGAGCGACAGAAAATCCAAAAAGCCGGCATTTAACGTTTTTCACGATAACGCCCATATGTTCAGGGCTGAATGTACGTCAATGTTTCTTGATCCGGGCTTCGAGCTGAGGGGCGAAAAGCTCAGTATAGATGTTGTAAGCCAGGACAGACTGAAATTCAGAATTATGGACAGTGGCAATCAGATAGGGGAAATCAGTCTTCAGAGCGAGGACAAAAAGGAAACAAGATATCTTATAGAGATAGATGAAAATTACTTTGACGATTATATTCCGCTGATAGCTGTTTTTATAGATACTGCGTTTGGCAGGATAAACAGAGAAATCACCGGAACAGAAGCGACTAAATAACCGAAAGGAAAAAACTGATGAAACATTTATTGAAAATGCTTGACCTCTCAAAAGAGGAAATAACCGATATTTTAAATCTTGCAGACCAGCTTAAATACGAGCTTAAGCATGGTATTCCGCATCCGCACCTTAAAGGCAAGTCCCTGGGAATGATTTTCCAGAAGGCTTCGACCCGTACTCGTGTTTCCTTTGAAACAGGAATGTATCAGCTGGGAGGATATCCGCTGTTTCTGTCCGCAAGCGAGCTTCAGATCGGAAGAGGCGAACCGGTTCAGGATACGGCTCGTGTTCTTTCACGCTATATTGACGGAATCATGATTCGTACATTCGACCAGAAAGAGGTTGAGGATCTTGCTGAATACGGCAATATTCCGATAATAAACGGTCTTACGGACTTTTCACATCCATGCCAGGTTCTTGCTGACCTTATGACGATCCGTGAGTTCAAGGGCAGCTTTGACGGTCTGAAGATGTGCTATATCGGCGATGGAAACAATATGGCAAATTCTCTTATCGTAGGCGGTCTCAAGGTGGGCATGAGCGTTGCAGCCGCAACACCAGTTGAATACCGTCCTGCGAAGGAGGTTATGGACTTTGCTCAGGGCTTTGAGAACTTCACAATAACGAACGACCCGAGAGTTGCTGCAAAGGACGCAGATGTGCTTCTCACAGATGTATGGGCTTCAATGGGACAGGAAGGCGAGGCAGAGATACGCCGCAAGGCATTCACAGGATATCAGATAAATGATGATATCATGGCTCTTGCAAAATCTGACGCACTTGTTATGCACTGTCTGCCTGCACATCGTGAGGAAGAAATCACATCAAAGGTTTTTGAAGAACATGCAAATGAGATCTTTGAAGAGGCAGAAAACAGACTGCATGCGCAGAAGGCTGTAATGGTAAAGCTCATGGGCTGATTTTTAACATATCCCTCCGGCTGGCTGGTCGGGGGGATAAATATTTTTACACTATTGACATTATAACGATATTTTTATATAATTTAAATACAGAATATTTATCTGAATAATTTAAAGCAGAAAGGACTCTGACAATGGCTAAAACAGATTACGTCATATCTTTTCTCAGAATATTTGCAGCACTTGCCGTTATATTTCTTCATACATGCAGCACGTTGCTTCTCAATCCGGACATATTCAGCTTTTCATCAGGACAGGAAATATTCCTGCGTATCGGGTATTATCTATTTATGTGGGCAGTTCCGGTATTTTTCATGATAACCGGTTCGCTGCTTCTTTCTTCGGAAAAACTCCTTGACTACAAGACGATTTTCAAAAAGTATGTACTGAGAATATTTCTTGCGTTTTTGATTTTCGGAATTCCCTTTGCGGCCGTTAAGGTTTATCTGGAGCAGCATACGTTTTCATTGCCGCTTATTGTGAAAGCGTTTATCGGGAATCAGAGCTTTGCGCATCTCTGGTATCTGTACGCTCTTATTGGTATATACCTTATAATGCCTGTGCTGAAACCGGCAGTAAAAAGCGCAGATTTTAAAACTCTGACAATATTTTGTGCCTGCATTTTGGTTATGGAGTTTTTGTTTCCGGTTATATCTGATATTTCAGGAGTGAACATTGCATTTGGAATGCCGGTGGGCTATTCCGTTTTCTATATTCTTGCAGGTTATCTGATAAGAAGCAGGAGGAATTTGCTGAAAACCGGTGTTTGTGCCGCTATTGCGCTTGTGTGTGCCTTGTCGGTAGCTGTCCTTGTGTGTTCAGGTACATGGAAAGCAATTGCTGATTCATATTTCAGTCCGCTGGTCGCACTGTATTCTGTTTCAGTTTATTCGCTGGTAATAAGCCTTGGAGACATCCGTCTGAGTGAAAGGCGGGCAAAACTTATCTGGAAGCTTGACAGGCTATGCTTCGGCGTATATCTGATACACCCTGTATTTATTCAGTTTTCTTATCGTATACTGAAAATAACTCCGCTGAGCTTTGAAATGTATCCTCTGGCGGCAGTAATTTTCTTCGTGATATTTTCAGTTCTGGCATTTGCAGCATCATTTGTGATGAGCCTTGTACCGCCGCTCAGAAAATATGTGATATAGGACGGTTAATCCCCCTGACTGATTTGTCCGGGGGATTTTATTATGCTCTGTCTTTTTTTATTTCCTGTTCAGTAAGCTCTGACAGAAGATATTCAAGTTTCCCTTTATTTCGCTCGGAAAGCATTCGCCATGAACAGATAAGAGCTTCTTCTTCTGATGTTAGACTTCCGGAATAATTTTTTCTTCCAGCAAGGTAGTCAAGACTTACATTATAGTAATCAGCAAGCTGTATTGCTCGTGAAAAGGGAATTTCTCTTTCTCCTTTTTCATATTTTCCGTAATACTGTGCTGTTGTTCCAAGGTATTCAGCAAGTTCATTCTGTGTTTTGTCAGAATCCTCCCTCAAATCTTTTATTCTCTGATAAAAAGCCATATATGACACTCCTTTCAAATAGAATCTTATCATATATGATTATTTTATCTTGACAAACCAATCTTATTAGGCTATAATATATTTATAACAAGTCAGATGTGACTTTGAAATTTTAATAAGGAGAATTTAGATATGGGAATTTATGATTTAATTCGTTTATGTAGTATGTCCATAAAGATTGATGGTGAATCCGTTAATTCTGATGCATTTGGTTATACGCTTATAATCTTGACCGCTATAGCAGCTCTTATAACGCTTGTTATACCGGTCAAAGATGAAGAGGGGAAACATAAAAAGAAACGCCTTTTTGTGTTTCTATTAGTTATAGTAGTTATAATGGTTTTGATATCATTAGTGTTTTCTTCATGCGAAAAGAGGCAAGAACAAAAGAGTCAGGAATATGTGGATGATTACGTCCATAACGGCAGAATGGTTGAATTCGACAAAAGCTCAAATATGATTATCATTGATTAAATTAATAGTTAAAAGGGGCATTTTATAAAGAATGTCTTTTTTCATATAATCGTTTCGTATGTTGTTCATATAGAAACAATAAGTCTAAAAAAATGAAACAGATTTCAAGAAATCGAGAGAAAACGAGAAAAACGCAGAGAAAACAAGTGTGAGGGGGATATAAATTAAAAAAACAGCAAATTTGGTATTGACATCGTCTTTTGAATCTGATATAATTAATTCTGTTATGTCGGGCAGGGGTGTATAGCTTGCGTATACACAGGAAATGAACGGTCAACCCGCCGTTTTCACAACGCCTTACAGAAAATAAAAGTAACGGAGGAACATAAATTATGTCAACATTTATGCCAAAGGCTAATGAAGTAAGCCGTAAATGGTATGTATTAGATGCAGCAGGCAAGCCGCTCGGACGTGTTGCAGCACAGGCAGCACACATTCTCAGAGGCAAGCATAAGCCAACATACGCACCGCACGTTGACTGTGGTGATCACGTTATCATCATCAACTGCGAAAAGGCTGTTTTAACAGGCAAGAAGCTTGAACAGAAAAATTATTACTGGCACACAGGCTGGATCGGTCATCTCAAGTCTGTAAGCTATAAGGAGCTTATGGAAAAGAAGCCGGAGAAGGCTATGGAAATAGCTGTAAACGGAATGCTTCCTAATAATTCACAGGGCAGAGCGCAGATCAAGCGTCTGAAGACATACAGAGATGCAGCACATAAGCATGAGGCTCAGAAGCCTGAAGCTTACGAATTATAATAAAGGAGGAAGCTTAAATGTACGAATCAAAAACAAAATATTACTACGGAACAGGCAGAAGAAAGCATTCTGTAGCAAGAGTAAGAGTATATCCTGGTTCAGGAAATATCACAATTAATGGCAGAAGCATTGACGAATATTTTGGTCTTGAAACTCTCAAGCTTATCGTTCGTCAGCCACTCAACATCACAGATACAGCTGACAAGTTTGATATTATCTGTACAGTTGCAGGCGGTGGTGTTACTGGTCAGGCTGGTGCTATCAGACATGGTCTTTCAAGAGCTCTCCTCGTTTATGATCCAGAGCTTCGTCCGGTTCTCAAGAAGGCTGGCTTCCTCACTCGTGACCCACGTATGAAGGAAAGAAAGAAATACGGTCTCAAGGCAGCAAGACGTGCTCCACAGTTCTCAAAGAGATAATTTCTTACAACTTATATATGTTATTAACCCCTCGAAACTACGCTGTTTCGGGGGTTTTATTTTGCTTTGAAAACAGAGGGTTTCAGGGCGGTAGCAGGCACTTTTATCTTGATGTAAAACATAAACCACCAACAGATTGTATTAAAAGTATACAAAATATTCAGAGGTTCTTCTCTAAATTTATTTTGTAGTTATCAAAAATATTTAATGTAAATTCAGGCATACTGCCATTCTGTAATATTGGGTTTCCCGTATAATATACTCCAAAGAAAATATTGCGTTTATTATTTTTAGTTTGATAAAAAAACTGCGGCTTTCTCACCGCAGTTTTTCTGTCATATAAGATTAATCGCATCAATAAGCGTCTGAATATCAAGGTGTGTATAGACGCTCTCAGTCATGCTCATTGCGCCGGAATGTCCCACAATTGTCTTGATTATGGTCGGCTCAACCCTTGCATCAGCAAGCATACTTATACATGTGTGGCGGCAAAAATGAGGTGTGATGTCCTGATTTATACCAAGGCTTTTAATTATTGGTTTCCAGTAGGAATCGTAGTAATTGCGGTACAGAAAGTGCTTATTATCGTTGGTATGTATAAGGTACTGACAGTCAGACGATTCATACCATTCCATGAAAAAAGGCGTTACCTTATCAGCTATCGGTACGCGGCGTATACCATTTTCCGTCTTGCTTCTGATTACATCGAAGTACCGTTTTTCAAGTCAAGCAGTTCGGATACCCTGACACCGGTATAAACAAGCATTAGAATAATCTGAACACATGAATTGTCGGCGGAATTCCACAGTTTCTGAATGTCTTCCTCTGACAGTCTGTCACGCTCACGCTTTTTAGGATTTTTCGCCTTGTGTTTCAGAATGTCTATGTATTCAGAATAGTCCTTTGAACAAATATCGTGTTTCATAGAATAGTCATAAAGCTGATTGAAAAGTACTTTCAGCTTGCGCAGCGTAGGGTAATTCTTGCCGCAATGGTCGATTACATACTGCAAATCACTGGTTTTCAAGTCCTTGAAAGTACGCTCATGCAGTGAATCACAGGCATTAAACGATGCCTGATAACCTATCAAACAGCTCTACCTTTTCTTCTGTGGTAAAGATAATCTCCTTCAAGACCATCACCACTTTCTATCCTCATAAGGTGTGCTTTCGTACCCCGATTTCTGTAGACGTGAAACTATTTTATCCAGCTTTCCTTTCCACATTTTACGAAACCATTTTGTATTACCGAACAGTTTAACGATTGTTGGGCTTATTGCATAATAAGCACGGATAAATGCTCTGCCATGCCATGTTTCAGCAAGTGTGTTATCCCTATAGCGACGTAGAGTCCAGACCTGCGGACAGTCATAGGAGCCATATACACAGGTGGCAACATAACAGCCACCGGATTTTGAGGCACTTTTGGTGTTTTTCAGTTGACTTTCTTCATATGGGGTACCCATAAAAGTCCCATTCTCTGTCTTACACAGCGGGTTTGCAATTGTAACGTTAGTAAGATTTGTACAATATGAAAAAGCACATTGTCCAATATACGTCACACTATTTGGAATCGTGATACTGGTAAGACTTTTACAACCAGAAAAAGCCATTGTTTCAATACACGTCACACTATTCGGAAGTGTGACATTGACAAGATTTAAACATTCTTCAAAAGCAGCTACCGAAATTTTTGTCACACTATCTGGAATTGTTATGCTGGTAAGTCCTTCACATCCGCTGAAAGCTTCATACGGAATTTCGGTTATGCCATATGGAAGTATAACATCCGGCTGTACTTCCAACACTTGTTTCAACTGTTCTTTATCCCCAAAAAGTTCTTCCCAGATTTCTGTCATTGCGTCATTATAAAATTTTGATTTAAAAGCATCATACGCATTGGTTGGCTTCAATTCTTCGGAAGTTTCATTCCATTTTGTTCCGTCTTCAAACACAATCATTTCAACGATTACAAAAATTTTTCTGGTATCGCTGTCCGCCGGTGAAATGGGTTTGTCATCACCAAACACTGTCTGCGATTCTGCAGAAAGATCGTTGTATTTCACAACAGTGTCCGCCAGTTCCGTTCCGAAGGCGTCCTTGCATTTCAGACGTACAGCACAGGCAGAAATAGTTTTCTCTCCTACATTACCCAGAATAATCACTGTCTGCAATCTTCCATCGTCTAAAAACATATTCTGCTCTGCAATAACAATAGGGCAACTTTCAGATGCATATATCTGTTCATCAAATGAAATATATTTTACACCGCATTCCGGGCAAAACATCATTCCATCTTCCATTATGTTATTACAATTTCTGCACCTTCTCATGCTATATCCTCCTCAATTTGCGTTGAATACATTTCCACAGTTCAGACAAACAATTTCTGTTTTATTCATTCCGATTCCTCCAGCTGCCAGTCCCAAAGGACCAACAAGCAGCGCACCTGCAACAGATTTTCCCACACTAATGCCTTTTTTTCTTGCCTGCAATGAAGTTGAACCGCATTTAGGACACTTCGCCACATTGCTCTCTAACGGCTGTACTGATGGTGCAGGTGTCGGAGCTGCCTGATTTGCAGTGGTTTTAAACTTGTTCCCGCAGTATCCACAGAATTTTGAACTATCTTTAATATCTCTTTTACACTTAGGACATTTCATGTAATCATTCTCCTTAAAACTATTAATTTATTCTCAAGAGGGTACTCCAAACTTTACTAATAAAGTTGCCAACAGATAGCATTAATAATATGTCGGAGGCTAATGCAGTAATATCATGCCATTGCAAACAACTTAGACGAACATATTTACATAAAGTCAGACGGTTCACTAAATGACGGTATGGAAATTGTAATTCATCCAAAGAAAAACAGGCTGTACAACGCACGAACAGCCTGTTTTTTTCTCAGAGTAATCTCCTCTGAGAAAATTGTCACATAAACGCCGTAGCTACGGCACTTATGACAATATATGACCATAATTCTGACGGCGAATATCAGAAAATCTCTGCAAGCTTCTCCATATTTTTTCGTTTAAGCTCCATAGAAGAATGGACATACCTGTCAAGGGTGATTTTAACGCTCGAATGTCCGAGTATTTCGCTTAGCGTCTTTATGTCGAATCCGGATTCTACGCATCTTGTCGCAAA
>CAKSJL010000021.1 GCA_934463345.1 uncultured Oscillospiraceae bacterium
AATATGAAACAGTATAAAGCAGTTGCAGGACCTAAGAATATCAATGTTGGCAAAGGAGACACTCAGTCCGCTTTTAATACTTTTGCAGAAATTATCAATCGTGAAGCAACAGGTGGTTGGGAATATCATTCTATGGAAACCATCACTGTAACAGAAAAACCTGGCTGCATGCAGCAGCCTATCCCTATGAACTATTATATGTTAATTTTTGTAAAAGATATGTAATTTATTATTTGTCAGATCTTACGTGTGAGATTTCATATATTTGGAGGATTAATTTTGAAACAAGTTATTTTTTCGGAAGAACAACTAAAAAACCTCGATGATATAGGCAAGGAATTGTTCAGCGATGAACAAAATCCCCGAAGTTCTGCTTACATAAGAAAACTTTCAAGACCTAAAATAAGCTTGTTAAAAACACTTTTGTTATACATATTATTTCCTGTCTTAACTATATGTGTAATTATTGTTCTGCTAAACCATTTTGGTTTAGCAGAAACGAATATAATTATAATTGCAGTAGCAATTTTAGTGGCATATATTCTGCTTACCACTAAGCAGTTGTTTATTTGTACAATTAAGCTATATCAAAAATATGCGCCTGACTCACTACGAAATAAGTGTCGTTTCGAACCATCTTGTTCAGATTATATGATACTTGCTATTGAAAAATATGGATTGATTAAAGGATTGCAAAAAGGAATATGTCGCTTAAAACGATGTAACATAGACAATGGAGGCTATGACTTTCCATAAAAAGAGCATTCCTGTTAAGTAACAAAAAATCCGATATAACAGAAAACAAAATCAGATGGGAACATGGACTTGTATTGAGGGCTGTATATTGAATAAAAAAAGTATTTGTATAATATTATTTGTTTTGATATTGATTAATGTAATAATTGGGTATTATATGATTAATCAGCCAAATAAAAAAAATAGTGAAGCGAAATCATTCGATAATAATATCGTTATTGCTATTTATCCGTCAGGAACAACCAGCGAAACATATTATTTTGACATAAGTAAAACTGGAAAAGTAACGGAAACATTTGGAACGAGAAAAACAAATGATATAAGTTCAATAAATTTCATGTATTGTTCAGCATATTCTTTATTTTCCATGTCTAATCTACAATTTATTATAGGTTAAAATTCAAGTAGTGTCAAGAAAAAAATTTAGACTTATGCCAATATAAAATAGCTGCGGGCTGCAAAAATAATTTGATTAATACACAGACACAAACTCCGCAGACCTTATATCTGCGGAGTTTGTGTGCAATAATATTGGAAACTTATCAGAAGTCGATCTCGAGATCATAGTAACAAGCCTTTAACAGCTTTTCCATTTCTTCCTGATCAGGCTGACGTGGATTTGAGCCAGTACATGCATCTGCAATAGCATTTTTAGCTGTTTCAGGAAGCTTATCCATAAACTCCTTTTCATCAATAATGCTCACATCAGCTTTAACGCCGCCCTTGCCATAGAACTTAATAGCCTGAGGAATATCAAGCTGATCGTTCATCGAACGCAGCTCAGCAATGAGAGCATCGACAAGCTCTGAGGTTGTGCTGCCCTTAAGGTCAATAAACTTTGCAATTTCTGCATATCTTTCAGCAGCCTCTGCATTCTTTGAGTTGTATTTGATTACCTTTGGAAGGTACATAGCGTTTGCACAGCCATGAATGATGTGGTCACCACTGAACGCAGCGCCTGTTTTATGTGCCATGGAATGAACTATTCCGAGGAGCGCATTTGAAAAAGCCATACCTGCCAGACACTGAGCGTCATGCATGTCATCTCTTGCTGTCATATCGCCGTCATACGATTTTTTCAGATTGTTATGAATCATCTTGATAGCATGAAGTGCAAGCGGGTCAGTATAATTACAGTGAAGCGTTGAAACGTAAGCTTCAATGGCGTGTGTCATAGCGTCCATACCTGTGTGAGCTGTAAGCTTCTTAGGCATTGTTTCAGCAAGAGACGGGTCAACTATAGCAACGTCAGGTGTTATGTTAAAGTCAGCAAGCGGATACTTAATACCCTTTGAGTAATCGGTAATTACAGAGAAAGCGGTAACTTCTGTCGCAGTACCAGATGTTGACGGAATTGCGCAGAATTTAGCTTTGGTACGAAGTGTCGGAAAGCTGAAAGGTGTAATAAGATCCTCAAAGGTGATTTCAGGATATTCATAGAAAGCCCACATTGCCTTTGCAGCATCTATAGGTGAACCGCCGCCCATTGCAACGATCCAGTCCGGCTGGAATTCTGTCATTGCAGCAGCGCCCTTCATAACAGTTTCAACTGACGGGTCAGGCTCAACATTCTCAAAAAGCTGGACTTCCATTCCGGCCTCTTTAAGATAGCCGACAGCCTTGTCGAGAAATCCGTTTCTCTTCATAGAACCGCCGCCGACAACTACGATTGCCTTTTTGCCTTTCAGTTCCTTTAAATTTTCAAGAGCGCCCTTTCCATGATAAAGGTCACGAGGTAAAGTAAATCTTGCCATTGTAATGTTCCTCCTAAGCTATTGATTTTCAGAACCTGTCCTTTGCTGAATACAAGCTCTGAAATAAATTTTATTTAATTGGAATCAATTCTCCTTGATTGTTATTATATAATAAAATTTCCGGTTTGTAAAGTGAAATTTTAGTGAAAACCATTAAAATTTTCTTTTAATATGTAATGTTAAGTTGTTTGTGGTAACTTTTTGACTCTTTTAAATCTGTGAGTATGGTTACACCGTTTCCTGTATAAACAGTTCTGTCACAGCTGAGCTTTGCATATAATATAGCAACCCAAAAAATATCAGGGCTTCAAGCGTGAACGCGCTCTGAAGAAAAAGGAGAACAAAAATGAGCAATGAGAAAAATATGAGCGTACAGCATAATGTAATAATGGAGGGCAGAAAGAATCTCACAATTTCAGGCGTTACGGACGTTGACAGCTTTGATGAACGCTGTATCATACTGTATACGCAAATGGGCGAGCTTGTTATAAAGGGGCGTGAGCTTCATATAAATTCTATGAGCGTTGAAACGGGTGACATGACTATTGACGGTGATATATGGGCGCTGAATTACGGCGACAAGGACAAGAAAGGCACACCTACATTCTTAGGCAAGCTGTTCAGGTAAATACAGCAGAAAACGGAGTTGCATCATGGAAGGATTAGAAAGCTTTTTCACAGCCTCACAGCAGTTGAAACTGTTTATGATATCCTGCCTTTTCGGAATACCAATCGGAATATTTTTCGATATCTTTCGCGTTATAAGAATAATTTTTCCGCATGGAAAGCTTCTTGCCGCTCTGGAGGATATAGTATTCTTTGTGGTTTATGGGATATTCATTATGTGCTTTACCTCTGCGGCGGCAAGAAGCGAATTCAGGATGTATTTCTGCATAGGAAACCTGCTGGGATTTCTGATATACTTTTTCACTGTCGGGAATATAGTTGTAAAGTTTCTTAAAATAATTGCCGGATTAATAAAAAAAGGTCTTGGCTTTATTTTCAAGCCGCTTGGTGCAAGGGTTGTACTTATATTCAGAAAATATGGTTCATTTTTTAGTGCAACTCTCCAAAAACGAAAAATGAATAAAAAAATTTCTGAAACCCCCTTGATAACAGAGCGGGATTTGTTGTATAATAATAAAGTACATAAAAAGAACAAAAGAAAGAATGTGAAAAAAATTGAAAAGAAAGCCGGGAAAAGCTAAACGCAGAAGCTTATTTAGCATAATAACCAGACTTACGGTGATAACGGCTGTTATTGCTTGTTTTGTTTCGATTATTGTAACCAAGACAAACCATGCGCAGATGCAGCAGGAGCTTAATTCAATCAATAAAAAGGCTGAGGAAATTGAAGCCGAAAATGTTGAACTTCAGAGAATTCTTGAGGATGACGATATAGATGCCTATATGGAGAAAATCGCCGTTGAAAAAATGAATTATGCTTATCCTGATGAGCGCAGATATTATGACAAATCAAGGAACTGACATCAAATTATTAAATAGGGGGATAAAATAAGCCATGCAGCTTGAAATCGGAAAAATATATGACGGAAAGGTAAAGGGTATCGCTCAGTACGGCGCTTTTGTTGAAATTGAGGGCGCCGGAACAGGAATGGTACATATTTCTGAAATTGCTAATACTTTTGTAAAGGACGTAAAGGATTACCTTACAGAAAACCAGATGGTCAAGGTCAAGGTTCTTTCAATAAGCGATGACGGAAAGATCGGACTTTCCATAAAGAAAGTCAATGAAAACAATGAAGAAACCTTAAAGCCGGCAAGGAAGCCGCAGCAGGAGCGCAGACCTAATGTCTGGGAACCTAAGAAAAAGCCGCCGGTCACAGAGCTGGGGTTTGAAGAAATGCTTATGCGCTTCAAACAGAACAGTGAGGAAAAAATCTGTGCTTTAAAGAGAAGTACTGAAAGAAAAAATGGCTCCAGGAGAGGAAAATAAAACGGAAATTATCCGTATAAATAATAAAAAGTGCAGACCTCATGTCTTTGAAGTCTGCACTTTTTGTCAAATGTGCGTATATGTGCATAATATATTATAACAGTCCAATAAAATTCTGCAACATAATCTGGCAAACTGTATATGTCGTACTGTTTTATTGGACTGCTATAGTGAGAAATGCAGATATACTGCACACAAGAATTTTTACGGAGAATATTGTAATGGATAAATATGATACTTATACTATGAACAGGCTTGAAGAAGGAAGATGGGGGCGTGTAATACGTCTTGATACAAAGGGAAGTATGCGCCGGAGACTTCAGGATATAGGACTGGTTGAGGGAACTATGGTACGATGTTTACGAAGAAGTCCCTCCGGAGATCCGGCGGCATTTCTTATAAGAGGAGCTGTTATTGCCCTGAGAAATGAAACATCATCGGAGATACTGGTTGAATAGTACGGACAGCAAGAAGGCAATACCGCATTACGCAGTATTGCCTGTAATTTTTTCAAGAGCCTTACCGTCAATCTGATTTACCGTTATAAACCTGCCGTTGTAAAAAACTGCCCAGTTATTAAATACGCATGGAAGCTCCTTAGCCTTGTCAAGTGTATCCACATGAATATACTTCGCCTGAACATTATGCTCAGTACAGTAATCCCTTAATTTTTCAACACGCTGTGCAATATAAGGACACTGATCACTGTAATAAACTGTAAGTTCTCTGTCGCTTATCTCCTGCTTTTTTGCAGATGGAGCAAATTCAGGAACTGTCCCGTCAAGGCTTAGTGCAAGAAGCTCATACTCCCCTGCTGTATCAACGGTTATGAACCCGAATTTCTTTGCAAATTTCTGATCTGAGAGCCATGCTTTCTGCTTTGAAGCCCCGAGCATACATACTCCTGATTTGTTATGCTTCTTAGCGTCCTCCAGACAATACTCCATAAGCCGCTTTCCATAGCCATGACCTTTTGGCGCACCAAGCACCCAAAGACAATATATGTAATAGTAATTGTCCCCAACAACCGGCACCCACGCTGTTTCAAGCGGTGCATATTCGATGAACACACATCCCTTTATATCGAGCTTTCTGAAAACATGCCCTTCTTTAAGGCGTTCAGCAAGCCATCTTCTCTTGGCTTCAATCCCCGGATGAGTCTTTCTTGACCTTATTATACAGCAGAGATGCTCGTCATTCAGATTTTCTGGTGTTATACTGATAAATTCTGAATCCATTTACTTTGTTTTCCTTTTATAAGAAATACTCTGACTCCTCGCTTCCGCCTGAAATTTACTCTGACAGCTTATGCATTTTTGCAGCTGTAAGTGTATTTTTCATCAGCATAGCTATAGTCATAGGACCAACGCCGCCAGGTACAGGTGTTATGTATGACGCTTTTTTCTCAACATTCTCAAAGTCAACATCTCCGCAGAGCTTTCCGTTTTCAAGACGGTTCATACCAACGTCGATTACCACTGCACCCTCCTTGACCATATCAGCCGTTACAAAGTTTGCCTTTCCGACAGCTGCAACGAGTATATCAGCATTTGAACATATCTCAGCAAGATTTTTTGTCCTTGAATGACAGATTGTAACTGTTCCGTTTCTATGCAGCAGAAGCATTGACATAGGCTTTCCGACAATATTGCTTCTTCCGATAACAACGCACGATTTTCCTGATATATCGGTTCCGGTGCTGTCAATAAGCTCCATAACTCCTGCCGGTGTGCATGGCAGAAAAGCAAAATCACCAATCATTATCTTTCCGACATTGAACGGATGAAAAGCGTCAACATCCTTGTCTGGCTTGATCGCATTGATTACTGCATTTTCATCAATATGTTCAGGAAGAGGAAGCTGACAAAGTATTCCATCAACCTTATCATCATTATTGAGCTTTTCAACAAGTTCAAGCAGCTCTTCCTGTGTTGTTTCCTCTGGAAGTGCATACTCAAACGAGTTGAAGCCAACCTCGGCGCATGCTTTTTTCTTTGAATTTACATAAACCCTTGAAGCCGGATCATTTCCGACTATAACAACTGCAAGACCCGGTTTTATTCCCTTTTCAATCAAACCGGCTGTTTCGTCACGAACCTCAGCCTTAACCTTTGCAGACACTTCCTTACCGCTTATAAGCTTTGCCATTTTATTCTTCCTCCGATTCAATTTCTATTTCTTCTTCATCATCATATTCTTCTGACGCATTTTCCTGAACTGTATCCTTCGTCTCGCTGTCATCGCCAATAACCGTCTGTTCGCCGTCCGGAATCAGTTCTTCGTCATCTTCTGTCCTTTCAATCTTTCCGGAACGTATCTTCGACTGACGTATAAGCTCCTTTGACTCGTCTGTATCAACATACAGCACATAGTCGCTGCCCATTCTCTTTACCCTGCTTCCGATAACGATCAGCAAAACCGCTGCACCAATACAGCATACTGCTGAAAGTACCTGTGAAACCCTGATAGAACCTATCATGAGACTATCGGTTCTAAGTCCTTCTACAACCGCTCTCTCGCCGCCGTACCAGAAAAGATACATCAGAAAAATCTGTCCGTCAAATTTTCTGATCCTTTTAGCAAAAACAGCAAAAAGCACAAATCCCAGCAGACACCACAATGATTCATAAAGGAAACAAGGATGAACCGGAATGTCTGCATTCATTTCAAGAATATCAGCCGGACTATTCATATTATTTTTGGCTGAAATTATCCAGTCACGAATCTTTCCGCCGGACATTCCAAATAACCCGTCTGTATTGTATCCGAACGCTTCCTGGTTTGTAAAGTTGCCCCATCTTCCTATTCCCTGTCCGAGAAGAAAGCCGATTGAAACAACGTCCAGAAGCGGCAGAAGTCTGAGTTTTCTGAGCTTTGCAACAACTCCTCCGACAACTATTGCTCCGATTATACCGCCATATATGGCAAGCCCTCCGTTTCTGATGTTGAAAATATCTTTCCAGTTGCCAGCATAGCTGTCCCATTCCATTATAACATAATAGGCTCTTGCACCGATAATTGCACCAATTATACCCGCAATAACAGCATCTATAGCTCTGTCCGGATCTACTCCGTATTTCTTCATCTGGGAAAATCCGTATATCATTGCAAGCATAAGACCTACTGTAATAATAAGCCCGTACCATTTTATTCCAAGTCCGAATAATGTGAAAGCAGTATCCTTTACAGTGATGTCAATACCCAGCTTTGGAAAAACGATCTCATCCTGCCGGAGATCACTTATAGCTGTCATCCTATCATCTCCTTACTTTATAACTGATATTGTCATATTATTAGTATCAAATCGTTTACAGATCACCTTCTGAACATCCTCGACAGTCATATCTGAAAGCACTTTAACTGAGTCGTAAGGACCAACACCTGACATAAATGCAGAAATAAGATTGCTTGCAACAGCCTCAGGATTATTTCCGGCTCTTACAGATGTGCCGTATGTTGATTTCTTGATGCTGTCAAAAAGTCTGCGGTCAATACCCTCGACCTTAATTCTCTCAATTTCGTCAACAATATATTCCATAACCTTTTCAGGATTTTCGGATTCACCGCTGAAAATAAGTGCAAAAAATCCATCGCTGGCAAATGTTTCAAAATCAAAGGTTGAGTTTATAAGCTCCTCATCCATAAGCTTTTTATAAAGAGGTGCGGAAGGATCAGAAATAATATTTCCTGCTATTGTACACTCCATTTCAGCTTTAAGTCTTGTATAGCCGGTTTCAGGTCTGCACTTTATTCCGATATTGAACATAGGAGTGCCGACCGGAAGATGCTCATACTTTGATTTTTCAAGCACTTCATAAGGCTCAGGAGGACAAATTGTTTCAAGCTCCTGATTATCACAAGGCTTCAGAAGTCTGTCTGCAATTTCAAGAACCTCATCAGTTTTGACATTTCCTGCAATTGCAAGCACCATATTATTGAGATTGTAAAATGTATTATAGCATTTATACAAAAGCTCTGCGTCAATTTTAGCAATACTTTCAATAGTTCCAGCAATATCAATTCTTACAGGATGATTATGGTACATACCCTGGAGCATATTAAACAGAACCTTCCATGACGGATTATCATCACACATTCTTATTTCCTGTCCGATAATTCCCTGTTCCTTGTCAACCGTTTCCTGTGTAAAATATGGATTCTGCACAAAGTCAAGCAGTATTTCAAGCGATTCTTTGTAGTGGTCTGAACAGCTGAAAAGATAACATGTCCTGTCAAACGATGTGTACGCATTCGCATTTGCACCAGTTTTAGCGTAAAGCTCAAATGCATCACAGTCCTCATTTTCAAAAAGCTTATGCTCCAGAAAGTGAGCTATGCCCTCCGGAACGGTTGTAAACTCCTTGTCCTTCTTAGTCTTAAAGCAGGTGTTTATTGAACCGTACTTCGTGCCGAAAAGAGCTTCCGTTGTACTGAATCCCTCCATTTCGCACACATAAATATCGAGTCCGGAAGGATGCTTTATATAATTACAGCTTTCCCCTGTCTGCTTGCAGACAATATTTTTAATTTCCATGCTTATTCACCTCGCATTACATAGACTGTATCAAGCTTAAACGACCTTGCTGCTTCAATTATCTGTTCTCTTGTAATTGCAGAAATTCTTTCTGCATCCTGCTGCGGTGTTATCATTCTGCCGTTCGCATAGCAGCCAAAATACCATCCTATATACGAAGAGGTCGTATCTCCCACAGCCTTGAGGGCATTAATAACGCTCAGGACTGAATTTTTTACTTCCTCCTCAGAGAAGTTTCCATTTTTAATCTCATCAAGCTGATTCAAGATTTCTTTTTCAGTTTTTTCAATGTTTTCCTCTTCAATTCCGCAGTCAACCGTTATGGCTTTCTTAAACCGGTTGTAACGGGATGCGCAGTAATAGCAAAGGCTCTGTTTTTCTCTTACATTTGCAAACAGCTTTGAAAAAGGAGTTGCACCAAAAATAACATTCATAAGCCTTATAGCGTCGTCATCTTCACTTTCACTTTTTAGCACCATTACCATTTTACACTGATTTACATCAAGCTTTTCCTCTGTCCTGCAAACCTCCTGTTTTAATGGACTCGGAGAATTAAAGACAACATTTTCGGGTTCTCTTTCAATGCCTGAAAATGCTTCTGTAATCATTTTTTCAGCCAATTCATTTTTTTCAGGACCAACATAATAAATTTCGATCTGCGCATTTCTGAGAAGCTTTTCATACGCTTCATATGCTGACTGCGGCGTTACTGCATTTGCAGTTTCCTTTGTTCCATACGGAGAAAATGCACTTTTTTCACCAATGTATGCAGACTTTTCAGCCTGCATAAGAGCATAAACCCTCTTATTGTTTATTTCAGAATCAATCGTGTCAAGCAGATCCTTTTTTCTGAATCCGAAAGGCTCTGCTGCAAATTCCTTTTTTCCGGTCTGTGCATTGGTGCATGAATTCGGTGAGAAAATACAGTCAAGGAGAATAGAAATTACTTCCTTTCCAATATCCTCCCCCTCAAGAGCGTATTTGCTGCAAATTGAGCTTACGCAAACCTCAAGACGCTGTATGTCCGACAACTTTGAAACCTCAATATTTATATTTGCGCCATAAAGCGAATTAAGCTTTTCAGTTATTTCACTTATATTTTTATATTTGCTGTTTGATGAGCCGATGATTCCTGCCGCCATAGCATTCTGCGAAGCAGTATTTCCGTCAAGCGGAGTTAAAAAAATCACCTTAACTCTCTCTGTTTTAAATTTCGGATCGATTATGGTAGTATATCCGATGCTTCCTTCAAGATCTTTTCTTGAATATTCCGCCATATTTTTCTCCCTTCATATTTTTAGAAATTATCTTCATAAGTGTCTGCCATTGATATTATATCACATTTTCCATAATAATAAAAGTACTAATTCAAAAATTTCACAAGCTGAACATGTGCATAAACACGACTAAAGGGACGCTCACCAGGAACGTCCCTTTTTAGTTAATCAAAATTTAAATTAATATTTGTCATCGTCAAGATTTATAGTCAGCGGCTGATTTGCATCAGGTGCTGAAACAGGATCTTCTCTGTATGAGCCTGCCATTGATCCGCCTAATGAATCTCTGAGTCTGAACTGTGAAATCTCCTGCTGGAGCATCTGAGCCTGACCGGAAAGCTCCTCGCTTGCCGCAGCACTTTCTTCAGATGTAGCTGAGTTTGTCTGAACAACTGAAGAAATCTGTTCAAGTCCGATCGTAATCTGATTGATAGCCTCAGCCTGCTGATTTGAAGCGTCCTGAATCTTCTGGATAGACTCAACAACCTTCTCTGAATGCTCGCTTACATCCTCAAGCGCCTTAGCTGTTTCCTTGGCGATTTCCATTCCCTTTTCAACGCTTGAAACTGAACCTTCAATAAGACGAGTTGTCTGCTTTGCAGCATCCGCACTCTTTGAAGCAAGATTTCTTACCTCGTCCGCAACAACAGAGAAACCTTTTCCTGCCGCGCCGGCTCTTGCAGCCTCAACAGCCGCATTAAGAGCGAGGATATTAGTCTGGAACGCAATGTCATCGATAACCTTTATGATCTTGCTGATTTCAGCTGACGACTCGTTTATGTCGTTCATAGCGCTTACCATCTGCTGCATATATGTATTGCTGCTTTCAATACCCTTCTTGGACTCGCTTACAAAGCTTCCGGCAGTGTTTACATTCTGTGCATTCTGGTTTACCTGTTCTGAAACAGACATAATTGACGATGTAAGCTGCTGGATTGAACTTGCCTGTTCTGTAGCACCCTGTGAAAGTGACTGCGCAGCTGTTGCAACCTGTTCTGCTCCTGAATTTACCTGATCTGCCGCTGTGTTAATTGAAGAAAGTGTATTGTTAAGTGAATTAATAATCTTGTTTAAGGAATTCTTGATTGAAGAGAAGTCACCAATATAGTTGATTGTTACCTCTCTTGTCATATCTCCGGAAGCCAGTGAATCCATATGTTCAGCAATATCAGAAATATACAGATTAAGGTTTTTCTGAACCTCTCTGAGGGAATCGGAAAGATCACCAATTTCGTTGTTAGGACCTTCCTTTATCTCAAGCTTTAAGTTTCCGGCTGCCATTTCGCCTGCTGCCTTTCCAAGCTCTATAACAGGATTTACGATTGTCTTTCCGGCAACAACACTTACAAGAATTATTACAAGAACAGAAACGCCGGCAGCAATTACTATGCAAACAATAAACGTTGTCATTCTGTTCTGGGTTATTTCATCAAGATGCAGACCTGCAAAAATCGCACCTACTACTTCGCCATCAGAATCAGTTAACGGCATATATGCACTCATAAACTGACTTCCAAAAATTTCAGTTGAAGCGGTATAGGTCTTCTGTTCATTAAGAACAGCCTTTGAAATTTCACTGCTCATTTTTGAGCCGACTGCTCTCTGATTATTTTCCATGATTGTTGTGCATATACGCTCATCATTCATAAAAATTGTGTACTCATTCTTTGTATCGCCCTTAAGCTCGTCCACGATTTCCTCGTTGTCAAGCGGATATGTAATTGAGATCACGCCAACGATTTTACCGGCTGAGTTTTTCATAGGTGTGCCGGTTCTTGCGCCGAGCTTGATGTTGTTTCCCTGGGCAACCCCTGTAGTGGTTTCGTTATTCAGAGCCTTCTGGACATATTCAAGATTTGCAATTGAATCGTCTTTCTTATCGTTGTAATAACGGAATTTGACAATGCCCTGGTCATCAGTCAGTGTAATGCAGTCTGTGGACATGTTAGTTGTGTTGTAATATGAATCAACTGCTTTGTAGAGTGCATCATCATCGTTATTATCACATGCATCAATGAGCGGCGTATACGATGCAAGACCAGACGCTGCCTTTGCAGATTCGTCAAGGTATCTCTGTATCGTTGTTTCAAGCGCTTTAAGATTGTCCTCTGCATGTACTTCGACATTGTCAACCAGCAGTTTGGTAAGCTGAGTATAGGTTGTCGCAAACACGACCATGATCGAACCCATAATCGCTATAGCTGCCATCGCAGCAAAGGTTGCCCTGATTTTTCTTCTTTTCTTCTTCATTCAAATGTCAACTCCTAAGAAAAATTATTGGAATTATTTTAAATATGTTTTTTTACAGTATAACACATGTTAAAATAAAAGTCAACCGTTTTGTATCAAAACAATAATTTTTTTGTTGATTTTAATTTTCAATTGTTCAAAAGCAACAATTATACAGCTTTTTACAAGCTATTTTAAAAATAATAACTGCACATTTACTGTACTTTTTATGAAATTTAATCAGTATTGCATATATTGATTTGTTTATTATACATAAAATTACTTTAAAAAATATTTTTCTGTGGAATTTCATTAAAAATTATGGTATAATTAAAATGCTTTATTCCGGTCTGAATAATTTCCGGGATACTTTTGTGCTGACTTTCCATAAGATTAATGCGAGGTGAACAGAATGTCAGACGTATTGTCACAAAGCCAGATTGATGAACTGCTTAAGAATCTTAACAATGCTGATTCCAGTACGCTTGAGGACATGAGCGACAGCCTTTCTGAAAAAAAGGTCAGAAGCTATGACTTCAAAGCACCGAAAAAATTTACCAAAGAGCAGCTTAAATCAATAGGCAACATATATGAATCATATTCACGCTCTCTTTCCTCATATCTTACAAGTATAACAAGGTTTTACTGCAAGGTTGAGGTTCTTCAGATAGAAGAGCAGCATTTTTATGAATACAGCAACGCTCTTCCTGATTATACAATGATGGGCAACATAGATCTTTCATTCAATTCAAATGATGATATTCTTGACACAAAATGCATGATCCAGTTTTCAAATGCAATTACATTTTCCTTGATCGACCGTATGCTCGGCGGTTACGGAAAAAACATGGACATATCAAGAAACTTCACAGATATTGAAATAAGAATAATGCGTAATGTATTCAACAAAATGGCGTTCTTCTTCCAGGATATTTTTTCGCCGTTTCTGAATGTTACAGCTTCGCTTTCTGAAATTGAAACAAACGCCAGAGTAAACCAGCCTATATATGCTGATGAGGTAATCGTTTTAGCAACTCTGGAAATAGAGTACAACGACGTTAAGAATATCGTTACAATTGCTGTGCCGGCTATAACCATGGAAGCTGTTGTTTCAAAGGATACAGCCGGAAATTCTAACATGACAAGACATGTAAATACTGCAAGAGAAAAGGAATGCCGTGAGGGAATAATAAAAAGAATCTCAAGATCTGATTTCAAGATCGAGGCAATGCTTGCGGAAACAGATGTAAATCTAAGAGAGATCCTCTCACTTCATACAAATGATGTTCTCTTGTTAAACGTCCCGATTGACCATAATATTTCGCTTATGGTCAACAATGAAAAGCTTTTTGACGGAAAGCTCGGAATAGTCAACCATAAAAAGGCTATAAAAATCTGTAATGTTTATGACACAAGGAGATCAAAATGAGTGATTCTGTTTTAGATGAGATGAAAACCGATGCTCTTGGGGAAGCATATAACGTTGCTATGGGTTCAGCGGCATCCGCTGTTTCGGGAATGATCGATTCAACTGTATCTATTACAGCTCCTGTAGTAAATGTCTGCAAGGCGGGCGAGGTAGTAAGAACCAAGCTCAAACAGTCAGTAAAGGGCATTCTCTTCAACAAGGGAGAGGAATGCGTATATGTGAAAATAAAGTTCAAAAAGGGCATAAAGGGAACTTCTCTTATGGTTTTCAACCGAGAAGATATACAAATGCTTGTAAGCAAGCTTATGGGTATGCCTATGGAGCCTGATGACGACTTTGAATTTGACGAAATGAGCCTTTCGGCTGTAACCGAACTTATGAACCAGATGATGGGTGCTGCTGCAACGTCGCTTTCGCAGTTTCTGAATACCGCTGTTGAAATCGCACCTCCTGAGGCTGTTGTTTCAGACGAGACAAAAACGCTTTATAAGATGTTGGGTATTGCTTCTGCGGACACTGTCTGTGCAATATCGCATGACTTTGAGGCTGACAACGCTTTTGACAGCAGGTTTATAACGCTGCTTCCGATTGAACTTGCTTCGGAAATCGCCAATATCCTTACCGGCGGCGGAGAGGATGAAGAAGACGAGTACGATGAAGATGACGAGGAAGAATACGAGGACGAAGAACCTGACGACGATGATGAGGATGACGAAGAAGAGGACGAACCGGAAGAGGATGAGGAAGAACCCAAAGACGATTACTTTGCGTCTGATTCTGAAAATCTGAGCGAGGAAAAACGTGACGCAATCGGTGAAATCCAAAACATTATGATGGGTTCATCTGCAACGGCTCTTTCAAACTTCATGAATGCAAAGGTCTGGATCACCACTCCTCGTGTTGAGGTAATGAAAGCCGGCAATTTTGATTTTGAAGAGCTTGACCCGTCAATATGTGTTAAGATAAAATACATAAAGGGTATTCATGGCGCATCCATTCTCGTACTTAAGCAAAGCGATGTTCAGATGATGGTAAATCAGCTTATGGGGCTTCCGCCTGTATTAAGCGATGATTTTGAATTCAATGAAATGAATATCTCGGCTGTATGCGAAATCATGAACCAGATGATGGGCGCATCCGCCACAACACTTTCTGAAATAATCGCAACTCCTACTGATATCTCTACACCGGAAGCTATTGTAATAGACTCAATAGATGATATTCTGAAAATCAGCAATATCAACAGTAATGACAAGGTCTGCGCAGTTTCATTTGATCTGACAATCGACAATGTTATAAGCAGTCATTTTGTCACAATGCTTTCAATAGACCTTGCTAATGAAATGGCGGACAAGGTCATGAAGAGCTACTCGTCAGAGCTTGAAAACTACTCTGACAAATCCGCAAAGGAAGCAAAGGAAAAAGAGAAAAAATCAAAGCGTGAAAAACCTGAAAAGAAAAAGGCTGAACCGAAAAAAGAGGAAGCTCCTAAAAAGGAATCCAAACCTGAGAATGCGGCAAAGCCTAAGCCTGCAAAGCCTGCTGCAAGTCCAAAGCCGCAGACAAGCAGTGTGCTCAGCGGAGGAACATCTGCTGCAAAAACGCTCAATGTTGAGGAATTTCACATGAATTCACTTGAGGACGAAAATGAAATAGACGGACGCTCGTTCCTGACAGAAAAGCAGTATAAAAATCTGCGTTCTCTGCTTGACGTTCCTATGGAGGTTTCTGTAAGAATCGGCTCTACTCAAAAGAGCATCGACGAGGTCGGAAACTTTACAAGAGGAACTATTATAGAGCTTGATACGCTCGCCAACGAGCCTGTTGACATAATGGTCAACGGAAATCTGATTGCAAAAGGTGATGTCGTTGTTGTTGACGATAATTTTGCCGTAAGAATAACAGAAATTATAAAATAATTTTACAGGTCAGCCGCATTGATCAGACGGCAATGTCCTGAAATAATTATAAAGGAGAGTATTTTATTATGAGTAAAATTTTAATTGCTGATGACGCAGCATTTATGAGAATGATGGTAAAGGATTCACTTACAAAAAACGGATACACTGATATCGTTGAAGCAGCTGACGGCGAAATTGCCTGCAAGCTTTATGAATCTGAAAAGCCGGATCTTGTAATAATGGATATTACCATGCCTAACAAGACAGGAATTGAGGCGCTCAGAGACATAAAGGCTTCTGATTCTTCGGCAAAGGTAATAATGTGCTCTGCAATGGGTCAGGAAGCAATGGTAGTTGAAGCAATAAAGCTGGGTGCGCTTGACTTTATTGTAAAGCCATTTAAACCGGAGAGAATAATCCAGGCAGTAACAAAGGTTCTGGGGTAAGCTCTCATGGCAGTTAATAACATTGATGAACTTAATGATATGCATGTTGATGTCCTGACTGAGCTTGGAAATATAGGTACGGGCAACGCAGCAACATCACTTGCGGCACTTATTGGTAAGGAAATTGACATAAGCGTGCCGAGCGTTAAGATACTCGGCTTTAACGAAGTAGCTGAATTTGTAGGCGGTCCTGAAAATATCGTTATGGGAATGCTTATTAAAATCGACGGCGATATTGACGGAATGATACTGTATGTATTTGACAATGATTTTATAGAAAATGTTATGAAAGCCTTTTTCAGCAAGAGCTTTACTTCATTTGATGAACTGAGTGAAATGGAGATTTCTGCGTTTAACGAAATTGGCAATATAATGGCAAGCGCATACGTCAACGCTCTCGCCAGCATGACAGGTCTTACGATAAACATATCAACACCTTCCATGTGTATTGATATGGCAGGAGCAATTTTGAGCGTTCCATCAATTGAATTCGCAAGAGTTGGAAACAAGGTTCTCTTTATTGACGATTCATTCAGATTTGGCGGATCGTCCGAAAAGGTAAAGAGCAACATGATTCTTGTCCCGGAAATGGAGTCCCTGAATAAATTATTTGCCATGCTTGGAGTAATTTAGAATGCAGAGTGTGATAAATATAGGCATTTCTGATCTGAATATTGCAAAACCGCCGGGAGTTCTTGCAACCTATGCTCTTGGTTCATGCATCGGTATATGCCTTCTTGACAGTGCTCATAAAATCGGAGGACTTGCTCATATTATGCTTCCTGACAGCAAGGAAGCGCTGAATCCTTCCGATAATTTCAGGCGTTATGCAGACACAGGCATAACGGAACTGATTGAGCTTATGAAAAGAAATGGTGCATCTGTTTCTTCAATGACGGCAAAAATAGCTGGAGGGGCACAGATGTTTCAGACGAAATTACAGTCATTCAATATCGGTGAGAGAAATACCGCCGCTGTAAAAAAGATTCTGAATCAGTATAGGATCAGACTTATCGCTGAGGATACAGGTTCAAACTACGGCAGAACGGTTTTTTTTGATGTGTCCACAGGTATTATGCAGGTCAAATCTGTCACAAAGGGCGTTATAAATCTGTAAAGCGCTTAATATAAACGGGATTCACTCTTTTATAAGGGTGTTCCCTGTCTTTATTTTATTGCTGAAAGCGTTTTGTACAATCTGCAGAAAATTATGGCTGAATTTTTTATAAAACAATAATTGTTCAGCATTTCTCTTGATTTTTTTGATGAGTTATGGTATAATATTTTGTATGGAGTGGTATCGAAGTGGTCATAACGGACATGACTCGAAATCATGATGCCCCTTGAGGGACGTGGGTTCGAATCCCACCCACTCCGCCAGATTTGCTATTCGGGTTTTCTTACGGAAAACCCGTTTTTCTTTAAAAGGAGCTAACTATAATGGGATTGTTTGGACTGTTCAAGAAAAAAACAAATTACTTTGATAAAAATATTTCTCCCAGATGCTCTTACTGTGAGCATGGTAAACCCGCTAAAAGTGAAGGGAAGATCCTGTGTCCGAGATGTGGAATCGTAGACGAGGATTTCAGCTGCAAAAAGTTCACCTACTCACCTTTCAAGCGTATTCCAGAAAAGGAACACCCTCCGGTTACAGCTCAGCCTGTTGTCAGTGAAGCTCCTGCTAAAACATCCGTCACGAAAAAAGCTGAAAATGTTTCAACAGTGGATGCAACGGCTGTTGAAAAATCAGAACTAAAGCAGCCTGTTCAGCCTGAACAGATTAAGGAAATTCACACAACTGAAAAAAAGGACGAAGAAAAAGCTGATATCCCGACTGTTTCAAATATTGAAAATTATGTTGCACCCAAGGAAATACATCTTCCTGATGTGTCAGAAAACAATATTGTGTCCATACATAACACACCGGAAGAACGTCACAGTGAGGAATATCTGAAAACCGTAAATTCTGCGGATATAGCTGAGATAAAGCTTCCGGCGGCAGCAGCCCATAAGCTTCCGGACGATACCCGAATTGCAGTTTTAAACGAGATGGGAGAAAAACAGTAATTAACAAACAAAAAGTTTCACCGGTTATTCTGATAACAGGTGAAACTTTTTTGCTCGCTATTACAAAGATAATACAAATTACTGCATAATTATATTACTCTTTTCAGCCTCAAAGCGTTCTGCTCCGTATTTGCAAATAAGTGACATTATAATGAACATAACTCCAAGCATTATCGAACCATTGTGCTCAAAACTATACTCCGAAACATTTTTAAGTACATTTGCAAATATCTCATATACGATCTGACAGACGATCTCTGTTCCAACTGGAATACATATTACAAGTATTCCAAGACGTTTAAGTTCTTTAGCACCATCGGCATTAAACGGAGTGCCATCAGCAATCTCACGCTTAAAATAATGCTCTGAAAATTTAGACAGCACAGCTTCTCCGATACACATTATAGTACCTACAGTGATTGAAGCGTAAATAGTTCCAAGGCTTATGTCTGCTTTATCCTGAATAAAGCTTTCAAATGTAACGCCGCCGAGCTTCACAGTTTCCGCACCTGCTGCAAGACTGATAATTCCAGCAATTCCAAGACAAAATCCCACTATGCTGAAAATAAAAACAATTTTGCTGAATACTCTGCCTATTTTCGCAAGCGTCTGAATAGTTCCAAGTGTTTTCATAATTTTAAACTCCTCATATATTTTTATTTAAATCACTCGATATGAATCACATGATTTATATTAATATTATAAACCCTATTCGTCCATTTGTCAATAGAATATTAGAGTGTGTTCACACAAAATGCTTGTACAGATTTTCTACGCAAACAAGGCAAAAATTCGCAGGCATATTTACGACTGGCAAGAATTTTTAACGCTGTTGGCGTGAAATTATATCGAAAAGACGCGCATTTCATTTTTATGTAAACATGTTCTAATTTTTCAGTACAAAACAAAAAGCTCCCATACGGGAGCCTTTTGCCATGATATAGGGATTATTGGGGATTTTTAATTTAACGCTGGGGTAAACGTTAAATTGAAGACATACTCATTAATGAGTATGTCTGTATTATATTGCTCATGTGTGAAATCTTTGTGAAAACAACTTGAAAGAAAGCCGAAATCGTTTTTTTACAAATTTTTATCTTTTTCGTCATTCTCCTTGGGTTCACCGCCGACTATATCACTGATCTCAAACCAGAATGTCGAGCCTTTTCCCAAAACGCTGTACACGCCGAAATTATAGCCATGCTTTTTGAGTATTGCCTTGACAATGGAAAGTCCAAGACCTGTTCCGACAACCTCACGCTTATGGTTCTCAGACCGATAGTACTTATCGAATATAAGGCTTATCTTATCCTGTGAGATTCCGTCTCCAGTATCTGAAACCTCAATTCTGACGCAGTCAGGCTTGTTTATCTGGCGTACAAATACCTGCTTGTCATCGCCTGTATAATTTATCGCATTATTTATCAGATTGTAAATTACCTGCTGTATCTTTATAACGTCACAGCTTACTATTATATCCTTGTCCGGCTGGAAATGAATGTGATAATCAGACTGCTTTGATATACCCTTGTACCTTGCTATGATTCCATCCATAACCTCTGTAATGCTGAACTCGCTGTAGTTAAGCTTCTGACTTCCGTCCTCAAGCTTGGAGAGATCAAGAATATCATTTACAAGCTGTGCAAGCCTGTCTGTTTCATCAATTATAATTTCAAGATGTTCGTTTCTCTTCTGCGGATTATCCCCGGAAAGATCACGAATCATCTCAGCATAAGCTTTAAGCATTGTAAGCGGCGTTCTCAGGTCATGCGACACATTAGCTATAAGATCACGCTGCATAGCGTCCACCCTGGATATTTCCTGACCGGCATATGTAAGGGTACTTGCAAGCTGCTGTATCTCAAGATAGCCGCCGCCCTCAAATTTCGTGTCATACTTACCTGCTGCAAGCTGTTCTGCCGATTTGGTTATGCGTGAAATCGGGTCAGAAATTCTTCTTGCCATAAAGAAAGCAATTACAAGACCAAGCGCCAGAAGATAGAATGTAATTATAATAAGCTGTTTCTTTATGATTGACGCAGTTGAACCGACAGGTACAAGCGGAGTATTGATAAGAAGATAACCGTCAGGATCATTGTGACTGCCAATTGTTGAAACCATAATAAGGGTATCACTATTTATGGTATTATTGAATTCCTTAAAATAAACAGTATTTTTATCGCTTTCCTTGAGCTTCTGAATAAATTTGTAGCTCATATTGTTCGGACCATGAATAAGGCAGGTTCTGCCCATTACATCCTTTGAATAAAGCGTTCTGTTGAATTTATCAGTTATTTCTATGCACAGATCATTGTTTATGGCAATATCAGTTAGCATTTCACTGTAATCATCATCACCATAATGATCAATTATAGTTGCTGCTTTTTGCTTTACATCACTGATTTTCATTCCCTCATAGAAGTTTTCAAGAAATACGATCTGGAAAAACCACAGAAGAATGAATACAACAGCAGTAAAAAGCATGAAATACTGCCATATCTTAAATTTAAGACTTACATATCTGTGCTTTTTTTTAGCCCTGTACATATTCAAACTTATACCCCATTCCTCTAAGAGTTACAATAAATTTCCTGTATGGGCCAAGGCTGTTTCTGAGCATTTTAATGTGTGTATCAACTGTTCTGTCGTCACCGAAAAAGTCATAGCCCCAGACCTCTTCAAGAAGCTTGTCTCTTGTAAGTGCGAGGTTTTTGTTTCTGACAAGGTAAAACAGCAGATCATATTCCTTAGGCGTCATTGAAACCTTTCCGCCGTCAACATATACTTCTCTTCCGGCAATATCAATTTCAAGTCCTTCAAATTTAAGCTTTTCCGGAATTGCTGCCGCACCGCTGATGTTCCTCTTTATAACCGCCTTGATTCTCGCCATAAGCTCCTTCGGAGAAAACGGCTTTACAACGTAATCGTCAATTCCAAGCTCAAAGCCGAAAAGCTTGTCATACTCCTCACCTCTTGCTGAAAGCATGATAACCGGTATCGACTTATATTTTTTTATTTCCTTGCAGGTTGAAAATCCGTCGAGTTTCGGCATCATGATATCCATTACTATAAGATCGTAATCGTTGTTTTTAACAAGATCAACCGCTTCCATACCGTTTGCAGCCTCCTCGACCTCATAACCCTCAAATTCAGCATATTCTCTTACAACTCTTCTGATATTCGCCTCATCATCAACAACTAAAATCTTACTCATTATTGACCTCCTGTATTTTAAGGCAATACCGCATAATCTTTGTGCGGTGTTGCTTTAAGCCTGTTTTTACGAATTATGTTATCAAACACTCATATATTTAAATATAAGTATAATATATCAATGTGAATATTTTGTGAAAGCAAAAGAATAATTACAGCAATTATAAGAAAAACAATCGCAAAATGCAGTGTACTTCATAATTATAAGTAGTACATAATAAAGAAAATAAATATCAAAAAAAATTATGCAATTTGTCTTAAAATATACTTGAAATTTAAAAACCAATGTGATATAATAGAGTTACAAAATAACCGGTGACCAAGCCGGCTAAGGAGGAATAAACAGTGAAAGTAACTATTACAGCAAGAAAAATGCAGGTTCCGCAGTCATTCCCTGAGTATGCGGAAAAAAGACTTGACTCAAAACTAAGTAAATTTTTTGGTGATGAAGCAGACGCAAAGATTACAATGACCGAACATAAGGATCAGATTATTCTGGAGCTTACTGTAAGGTATAACAATATGATCTTTCGTGCTGAGAGAGCAGCTGAAGACAAGAACGATGCTCTGGACAACACGATTGATAAAATCATTCGTCAGATAAGAAAGAACAAGACGAAAATTGAAAAGCGTCTTAAGGATACGGCTTTCAAGGATGCAAATTCTGATTTTGCGGACGAACAGGTTGATTATGAGGTTATAAAGCATAAGACATTTGTTATGCGTCCTATGAACATCGACGAAGCAATTCTCCAGATGAACATGCTCGGACATTCATTCTTTATGTTCTGTAATGCACAGACAGGCGGAACGAACGTTGTTTACAGAAGAGATGACGGAGATTATGCGGTTTTAGAGCCAACGCTTGAATAATATAAAGCAGGGATGCCCTTTTTGAAATGCTCCCCTTTTGTTAGACAATGTGGTATAATAAAAATATACCGGAATTGAAACTAACGAAAGGGGGCATTTTTATGTCAAAAGGACATCCAAATAAACAATATAGCCCGGAGTTTAAAATCAAAGTAATAGAAACTATGCACAATGAAGGATTAAGTCACAGAGAAGCAGCAAGAAAATTTGAAATACCAGCACATGATTCAGTAGCAAAATGGGAACGCATCTACCTTGAAGAAGGCAAAGAAGGACTCTGCATCGAACGTAGAGGACGCAAGTCAACAGGACGTCCCGCAAAGCTTAAGAAAAAAGTGGAAGAAGATCTTATCGCAGAGATGCAGCGTCTTCGGGCGGAGAATGCATACTTAAAAAAATTGAATGCCTTGGTTTCCGAAAGGGTACGGCAAGAGAAAAATCACAAGTGATTTGGGAACTGAGGCATGAATTTAAGATATGGCTGCTCATAGATATTGCCGGAATTCCTCGCAGCACATATTACTATTACAGCAAACAGTTTAATTCTCCAAAACCTGACAAATATGCTGATGTTAAAGCAGAAATCAGACGTATTTATGATGAAAGCAAAGGACGTTATGGATATAGGAGAATAACAAAAGAACTGAAGAAAAAGTATGTTATCAATCATAAAACAGTTCAGCGATTAATGCGTAAAATGGGCATTTTCTGCCGTGTCCGTATGCGTAAGTACAATTCGTACAAAGGAGATGTCGGAAGAATAGCACCCAATCTTCTTGAACGTGACTTCAAGGCAGAAAAGCCAAATCAGAAGTGGGTAACGGATGTTACGGAATGTGCTCTATTTGGAATCAAGCTGTATCTTTCACCTATAATTGATTTGTATAATGGTGAGGTTGTTTCATACAATTTAAGCCGTCATCCGAATCTTGCACAGACCACGGATATGCTTGAAAAAGCATTTGCAAAAATTCCTGATAACACAAATCTTATCCTGCATTCAGATCAAGGCTGGCAGTATCAACACAAGCAATATCAAAAAATGCTCAAAGATAAGGGAATAAGGCAGAGTATGTCCCGCAAAGGGAATTGTCTTGACAATGCCTGTGCCGAGAACTTTTTCAGCTTATTAAAGACAGAACT
>CAKSJL010000022.1 GCA_934463345.1 uncultured Oscillospiraceae bacterium
AAGTCCCCTTACCTTTACATTTTCAAGCTCGGATACCTGGTATATAAGCTCTTGGAGTCTACCCTTTTCAATACCGCTTTTTGAATCCTCACCGCCGATATTTACTTCTATCAGAATATCCTGCTTCTTGCCGATCCTTTTTGCATGTCTGTCAATCTCCTCAGCAAGCTTTATGCTGTCAACCGACTGTATCATTGAAACGCTGTCAATGATATACTTTACCTTGTTTGTCTGAAGATGACCGATAAAGTGAACCTCGGCTTCTTTTCTGTAAAATTCCTTTTTTGAAAGATATTCCTGAACACGATTTTCCCCGAGGAGATCAATGCCAAGCCCTATCGCATGGTTTACAGCCGCAGGATCAACCGTTTTTGTAACAGCCATAAGAGCTATTTTCTCGTCCGGCTTTCTGTACTTTGCAGCTGCTTCCTTAATATTATATATTATTTTTCTGTAATTTTCATCAATGTAGCTGAAATCAGTTTCCATCAGATTCCACACCTTCCACTACAATATCATCATAAAGCGCAAGATATCCGTCACCGGCGTCAAGCGATGACAGAACATAATCTCCGCCCTCGTAAATAACATCTATCTTTTTAAACGAAATGCGTTCTCCGAGCTTTACATAAACGCCCTTTTCCGAATTCAGGAATCTGATTGCCTTTCTAGGAACCTTGATTCCCTCAAACTCGCCGGAGATCATCTCGACTCTCTCTGTTCTGTGCTGAACAAGGTCATGCGTAATCTCATCGCATTTTATAATAACAACGCTTTTGGAAGCGTCTCCTGTTTCTCTTATATCGTAAATTTCGCCATCAGCAATTTCAGAGGTCGACTGAAACTTGATCTTTACCTCCTCATCAACTGAAAAGTTCATTTTTCTGTTGTCAATAACGCCTGTTATATACCATTCATATCCATTTATAAGCTTTCCGATAACTTTTGAATCCTCAACCGGTCCGCTGTCCTGAACCTCGTCTATAAGCTCCGGCGTTATTCTGCTCAGGCTGTCCATTTTTAGCTTGTCCTCATAACCGTCCGCATAACTTACAAAATAGGCTGAATGATCCGCTATTATCGTATCAAGAGGAACAGTTTCAGAAGCCTTGAGCTTTGATATTTCAGAATTTATTTCGTTTATTCTCTTCTGAAAATCCGAACCGGCATTCGTTACAAGCTGATATGTACTCATCAGAACGAGAAGATTATTTTTCTGTTCAGACATGCCGCTTATCATTCCACGCTCACGATCATTGACGACAAGCTTGTATTCCTCATTTATCAGCGAGGCTATATTTGCAGGCTGCGCAGATTCAAGCGTTCCCGGATTCTGTATTTTCTTTAAAACCGCAAGCTCGCTGTTAAGATTATTTATCTGCTGCTTAATATCTATCTGACCTTCGTCGGCATATATCTCCGCAACTGCTGAACCGCTTCCGAGCTTTCCTCCATCGGAAACGCAATAGCTTACAACTCCTGTTCCGCCGTATTCCACAACCTGTTCATCTCGCACATAAACGCCCTTGAAGGTCACAGAATCATCAGCTGTTGACAGAATAGCCGTTTCAGTCTTGTATTTCTGATTTACCATGTGATATCCTACCGTTATAAGACAGGCAGCCACACAGAAAACCAGTAAAACATTTACAAGCTTATAAGTAAACGAATCCATCTTTTCAGATATGCTCCTGCTTTTCAGCAGCGTCAAGAATAGGAATAGGCTTTACCGGACAAATGGTTGATATTGCATGCTTGTAAACAAGATTCTGCTTTCCGTCGCAGTCCAGTATAACAATGTAATTATCAAAGCCTCTTACCATGCCCTTGAACTGAAATCCGTTTGTAAGATATATTGTAACCGGAATCCTGTCCTTTCTGGCCTGATTCAGAAAAACGTCCTGAAGATTGATCGCCTTATTCATATTTGCTACACTCCTTAATTTCTCAGACAATGTTTTTGCCTACACATTCTTAAACTGCCGTTTCTGCACTGTTACAGAAGGCATTGCTTTTTCATTTTAACAGAGTACAGCTTCTCCATGCTAATACTCAATTTATATTATAGCACAAACTTCACGCCTTGGCTATAAGTTTTTTACAAAAATTCAGAATTTTCTCCCTATCGTCAAATTCATCTAACAATACCCAGTGAATTTCTGCGTTTCTTCTAAACCAGGTCAGCTGTCTTTTAGCATAACGCCTTGTTTCCTGCTTTATTTTCCCGATGCATTCCTCAAGAGTGCATTCATTTTCAAAGTATGGAATAAGCTCCTTATAGCCTATTGCGTTGCCGGCAGTCTTGATATTTCCTGATTCATAGACAAGACGTGCCTCATTGACAAGTCCTGCTTCAAGCATCATATCAACACGCCTGTTTATCCTGTCATAGAGCTTCTGTCTGTCCTTGCAGGCAAGTCCTATTATTACCGGATCGTAAGGAGTTTCCTCCATTTTGCTTTCCGCCCTGAATTCACTCAGCTTCTTTCCGGTAAGCTCAAAAACCTCAAGCGCCCTTATGACCCTTACAAGATTATTTGGATGAAGCTCGGAGGCAGTTTCCGGATCACATGCTTCAAGCTTTTTAAAAAGATATTCGTTTCCGTTTAAGACAGCCTGTGCTTCAAGTTTCCGGCGAAGCTCCTCATCGCTCTTTATATCGGCAAATTTCACATTTTCAAGCAATGAGCTGATATAAAGTCCTGTCCCCCCGACAATTACAGGAAGTTTTCCTCTCGAATGCACATCAGCAATAGCCTTTCCGGCAAGCTCTACATAATCCGCAACGCTGAAAGACGTTCCTCTGTCAAGAAATCCTATAAGGTGATGCGGTATTCCCTGCATTTCCTCCTGTGACGGCTTTGCTGTTGCAATATCCATCCCCTTGTATATCTGCATTGAATCGGCAGATATAACCTCTCCGTTCAGTTCCTTTGCAAGGCTTATGCCAAGAGCGGTTTTTCCCGAAGCAGTCGGTCCGACTACTGCTGCAACTTTTATTTTCTTCTTTTCAGACATTTTCAGACAATCCTTTTAAACTGTTTTTCAAGCTCACGCTTTGTAAGTGTGAACATAACCGGTCTGCCATGAGGACAATGGCGTATATTATCATTATAGTACACTTCCTCAGCAAGCTTCTGAAGCTCCTTTATATCGTTCCTGTCGTTCGCCTTGATAGCCGCCTTGCAGGCAAGCTCATGAAGCATATCGTCAAGCTTATGCGTCTGGGGATTATTTTTATTGAGCAGAAAATTTTCAGCAATCTCCGGAATGATCTCATCAGTGTTAAGACTTTCCAGAATAATCGGAACCGCTGTGACTCTTACAAACGGTTCATGCGAAAAATCAATCTGAAATCCCATACCATTAAGCCTTGCTTCGTTTTCATGCATAGCCTCATACTCCGGCTCTGAAAGGAGTATCTCCGCACATTCCAGTGCAAGCTGGCTGTCTCCCTCGCAGCTTTGTGATCTGAGCTTTTCAAAGATTATGCGTTCATGCGCCGCATGCTTGTCAATAAGTATTATTTTGTCACCTGCCTGTGCCGCAATATAATTCTTGAAAAACTCTCCGATAACTGTTATTTCTTCTCTTTCATCCGGCTTTTTTTCAGGCTCAGGTTCAGACTGCTTTCTTACAAGCTTTTCCGGATTTATATAGCTGAAAGAATCAAGCCCGCTGTCTGCTGATGTGCTGTCCGGTTCATCATCGTCATCACATTCAAGTACGACCGACGGCTGAGCAAACGTAATCCTGCTGCCGTTTCCGTACTGACTGTGCGACGAGGACAAAACAGCATCCGGTTTTTGCTGCTGTGTAGTCACATAATCGCTGCCTTTTTTTTCACTAACACTGTACTGCGACGCTGAAACAGGGGAAAACTGCGGTTTTTCTGATGTTTCCTGCGTAAGCTCAGGCTGTTCAAACCTTTCGGGTTCAAATGGCTTTGCCTTATAGTCAATGCTCTTTTCTCTTTCGTCCTTAAATTGAAATTCATATATAAGGCCCGATGCCATGAGCGCATTCTTGACAGCAAAATAAACGCAGTTAAAAACAAGCTTTTCATCTGAAAATCTTACCTCTGCCTTTGCAGGATGAACATTTACATCAACCGTTGCCGGAGGTACTTCAAGCATGAGAACACAAGCAGGATATTTTCCGACCATAACAAGATTCTGATAAGCCTCCTCCAGCGCCGCACCGCAGGTAACAGATCTGACAAACCTTCCGTTTATAAAGAAATTCTGAAATGAGCGGTTTGACTTGGAATAAAGCGGCTTGACAGCAAAGCCTTTTACCGTAATTCCATTTTCGGTATGGTCGACAGGTATCATATCGTGTGCAAAATCTCTTCCATAAACACCATAAACAGCTGAGTACAACTCACCGTCTCCGGCTGATGAAAACTCTGTTCTGTTATCCTTTATGAACTTAAAGGCGATCTCCGGATGAGAAAGCATGATCTTTTGCATAATGGAAACTATTGCATTAGCTTCTGCCGAATCCCTTTTCATAAATTTTCGCCTTACGGGAACATTGAAGAATATGTCACGAATAATTATTGTCGTTCCGTCCGGACAGCCAGACTGCTCCAGCGATACTTCATTTCCGCCTTCTATAATATAGCTTGTGCCGTATTCATCGCAGCTTCGCTTTGTCAGTAGCTCGGCTCTCGAAACCGCCGATATGGAGGCAAGGGCTTCTCCCCTGAATCCCAGAGTCATTATATTGTCAAGATCGTCCTTGGAGGTTATCTTGCTTGTGGCATGCCGCAGAAATGCCGTCGGAACCTGGTCCGGTGCAATTCCGCAGCCGTCATCGGTTATGCGCATATATGTAGTTCCGCCGCTTTTTATTTCAACGGTTATATGCTTTGCTCCCGCATCTATCGAGTTTTCCAGAAGCTCCTTTATAACGGAAGCCGGACGCTCAATCACCTCTCCGGCAGCTATAAGCTCGGAAATATCCTTGCTCAGAACAGTTATTTCAGCCATATTGCCTCCTATTCAGCCAGCTTTGAAAGTTCCTTTAAAAATTCCCTGCATTCTCCGTCGCTAAGTTCGTCAACATTTGTTTTTCTAATTCTGTCGGCAAGAACGTCACGATTTGCGGCAGAAAAGCTCATTTGTCCGCTTTCCGGCAAGGCTTCCGTTCTTCCGGCAGCATTTTCACGCTCCATGTCCTCCAGAAGCTCCCTTGCTCTTTTTACAACCTTGTCAGGAAGTCCGGCAAGCTTTGCAACCTCGATGCCATAGCTTTCGTCAACTCCGCCCCTGACAATTTTTCGCAGAAATCGTATTCCCGTTCCGCTTTTTTTGACGGCAATACTGTAATTTTTCACACCGTCAAGAATATCCTCAAGTCCGATAAGCTCATGATAGTGCGTTGCAAAAAGCGTCTTGCAGCCAAGCTTTCTTGAGTTGCAGATATGTTCGGCAACCGCCCTTGCAATACTTATTCCGTCAAATGTTGAGGTTCCTCTGCCAACCTCGTCAAGTATGACAAGACTGTTTCTGGTCGCATATTTGAGAATGTCTGCAACCTCGCTCATTTCAACCATAAATGTGCTTTGTCCGGCAGTAAGATCATCCGATGCGCCGACTCTCGTAAATATCCTGTCAACTACGGATATTTTTGCGTATGAAGCCGGAACGAAGCTGCCCATCTGTGCCATAAGAGTTATAAGCGCCGCCTGACGCATATACGTTGACTTACCTGACATATTTGGTCCGGTTATAACTGACATTCTGTTTGACTTTGTATCAATATAAAGATCATTCGGCACAAACACCTCGTCTGTCAGCATAAGCTCAACTACGGGATGACGTCCGCCCCGTATATCTATAACGCCGTCTATGGCTATTTCCGGTCTTACATAATTATTGTTCATCGCCGCAGATGCAAACGACGCCAGAACATCGACCGCCGCTACGGCAGCAGCTGTCCGCTGAACGCTTCTGAGCTGAGTTGAAAGATAATCTCTGACCTCTCCGAAAATATCAGCCTCAAGTCTCAGCGATTTATCCTTTGCTCCGAGTATGCTGTTTTCAGTATTTTTCAGTTCCTCAGTTATGAATCTTTCAGCATTTGCAAGAGTTTGTTTTCTTATATAATTGTCAGGAACAAGATCATAGTAGGAGCGTGTAACTTCAAGGTAATAGCCGAAAACTCTGTTAAATCCGATTTTCAGCCCCTTTATTCCGGTAGTCTCCCTCTCTCTTTCGGCAATATCCTCAATAATTTCCTTTCCGTTGTTCATTATATTACGAAGCTCGTCAAGCTCTTTGTTGAAACCATCCTTGATTACTTCGCCGTCTTTGACTGTAACCGGAGGCTCATCAACAATTGCATTTTCAACAAGATTAGAAATCTCCTCCAGTGTTGAGATGCTTTTTTCAAGGCTGTCTATAAGCTTTGAACCGGAAATTTTTTTAAGCTGCTCCTTTAAAAACGGAAGCTGAACCGAAGTCATAGAAATTGATTTGAGATCTCTGGGCGTTGCCGTCTTGTACATGATCCTTGTCATGAGACGCTCAATGTCATAGACTCTTTGCAGTATATCCTGAGTTTCCATTAAAACGACAGGATTTTTTATAAACTGTTCAACAGCTTCAAGCCTGTCTATTATTCTTGCCGGACTTGTAAGAGGCTGTTCTATATAGCTTTTGAGAAGTCTTTTTCCCATAGATGTCTGAGTTGAGTCAAGAACCCAGAGAAGCGAACCCTTTTTCTCCTTGCTGCGCATAGTTTCAGTAAGCTCCAGATTGCGCCTTGCATTCATATCGAGGATCATAGCCGAAGCGGAATCCTGCTTTTCTATCTGTGTAAAACGTCCGGTGAGCTTTTTCTGTGTATCGCCTATATAGTCAAATAATCCGCATACTGCTCCGGTTTCCGCACCGTCCTCTTCAAGCCCGATCATATCAAGCGAGGCTGCGGAAAACTGCTTTAAAACAGCCTCTTTTTTGAGGTTAGGGTTAAAACAGTCAGAATCTCTTAAAGTAACTGCACAGTCAAGCCTTGATTTTACAAAGTTAAGCGTATCTTTAAGGGAAAGAAAATCAGGGTTGAAAACTATTTCCGAAGGCGTATAACGTGAAAGCAGGTCTATCGTATCCGTTTCAAGATTCTTTCCGCTAGTACTGAAAAGCTTTACATCGCCTGTCGAAATATCTGCAAAGCATATTCCGCAGCTTTCGTTATCATAAAAGGCGCAGCATATATAATTGTTGCTGTCATCGTCAAGCATACTGCTTTCTATGAGAGTTCCGGGAGTTACAACCCTTATGACATCACGTTCAACCAATCCTTTGCTTTCAGAAGGGTCAGTCAACTGCTCGCAGATCGCCACTTTATATCCGGCTTCAATAAGCCTTTTTATGTAAATCTCGCAGCTGTGATGCGGAACTCCGCACATAGGCGCTCTTTCCTCAAGACCGCAGTCCTTTCCGGTCAGAGTAAGCTCCAGTGCCTTTGAAGCAGTCAGCGCATCATCGAAAAACATTTCATAAAAATCCCCGACCCGGAAAAAAAGCAGAGTATCCGGATAGGCATCCTTTGCTTCAAGGTACTGCCGCATCATCGGCGATATTTTTGTTCTGTCAATTTCCATTAAACCCTCCGATTAGACAATTTGACCTTTTCAGAACTGAAAAAGTCAAATTAAAGTATATTTTACGCAGGCATGCAGCAAGCCGCTGTACCATTCGCCTTAAGGCAATACCGCACAAAGATCGTGCGCAGAATGTTCCCTTATCAGTGGCAGCCGCCGCATGATCCACAGCTGCCTGAACAACCGCTCGGCTTTGAAGGGCATGTTTCAGGATCTTCGCCGTTTGCACTTGCAGTTATTACATTATTTATCTCTGCAAGCAGACCGTCCATTGCATTTTTTGCTTCATTGAACTTGACCATACTTGGATTGACCATGATTTCGCCGTAAAGATTCTTGATAACTCCGTCCAGTTCTTTGAGCTTGTCTGCGTCTTTATCAGTCTTTGTCATTTCCATGTTAAGCTCATATCTCTTTGCTTCAAAATCGCTTATAAGCTTCTGAAGCTCAGCGTCATCGTCATTTACTTTTCTCGCTGTTACATAAGCATTGTATCTTTCGTCCTGCTGAATAAGCTTTCCAACTTCTCTCGCCATTAAAACTGCATCCATTTTACTTTTTCTCCTTATTCTTATTTATATTATTCTTCCGGTAACTGCCCAGTTTTTTGCAGCAGTCACCTCAATGTCAACAAACTCTCCGATAAGCGACCTGTCGCCCTCGAATTCAACAATTATAAAATCGCTGCTCTTTCCTGTAAGCCAACCCTCACGCTTTCCTTCGCTGTCAACCAGCACACGCATTTTTCTTCCGACAAAGCGTTTGTAGCGTTCTGTAGAAATTTCACGCTGAAGTGCAAGAAGCCTTGTCATTCTTTCGCCCTTTTCCTCAGCGGATATTTTATCGTCAATAAGCGCAGCCTTTGTTCCGGAACGCTTTGAATAGATAAACGAATAAATATTATCATATCCGACGGTTTTCATAAGCTCAAGCGTTTTTTCAAAATCCTCCGTAGATTCATTCGGAAAACCAACTATTATATCGGTCGTAAACGAAAAATCCGGAATTATGCTCCTTGCATGATTTATTGTCTCCATATACTTCTCAACAGTATATCTGCGGTTCATTTCCTTTAAAATATGGTTGCTTCCGCTCTGGACCGGGAGGTGAAGATGGCGCTCAACCTTTTCACATTCAAGCATGGTATCAATAAGCTCCGGTCCGGCATCTTTAGGGTGAGACGACATGAATCTTATAATAAAATCGCCCTCAACTGCATTTATCTGCCGCAGCAGACCGCAGAATGTAACATCTTCTCCCAGGTCATTTCCATAGGAATTGACGTTCTGTCCCAAAAGCATTATTTCCTTATAGCCGTCACTTACAAGTCCCCGTACCTCGGAAATTATATCCTCTGGCATACGGCTTCGCTCCCTGCCTCTTACATAAGGCACAATGCAGTATGTACAGAAATTGTTACAACCATACATTATCGGCACAGATGCCTTGAAGCTGCTGTCCCTTATCTGTTCAAGACCCTCGGCAGGCATGCTGTATTCATTTGTATCATATACTCTCTTTCTTCCGCTAAGCTTTTCAAACACAAGCTCCGGAAGCTTTTCAAGGGCAGATGTCCCGAATACAATATCTACAAATCTATACGATTTTTCAAGCCTTTCAATTACATGGTCAAGTCCTGCCATACAGCCGCAGAGTCCTATTATCATATCAGGATTCTGTTCCTTATAATGCTTTAAAAAGCCAAGATTTCCAAAAACCCTGTCCTCAGCATTTTCCCTTACTGCGCACGTATTGAATATAACAAATTCCGCCTTTTCAGGATTGTCAGTAAAACCGTATCCCATTCTTGCAAGCATTCCCTTTATCTTTTCGCCATCAGAAAAATTCAGCTGACAGCCATAGCTGTGAACGCATGCCAGAGGCGGATTATCCCTTTTTGAGATTATATCGGAAACTGCGCAAATATAATCCGCAGAAGTCATATTACTGTTCAAAAACCAAACCTCCGCATTTTATCAGGACAGCTTCCTGATAACTTCAAGTACGATCTCTGCAACTCTTTTTGCAGCAATCTTCTCAAATTCGTCAAAGGACATCTCGCCCTCGTCGTCAGCATTGTCTGATATGCATCTTACGCTTACAAACGGAACTCCATTCATAAATGAGCAGTGTCCGATAGCTGAGCTTTCCATATCAACAGCAAGCGGCGAGAATTTGTCGCATATCTCCTTCTTAACCTCACTGCTGGATATAAACGCTTCTCCGGAAACAATTCTTCCGATATGTCTTGCATAGTCAAATCCGTCGCATACCTCGCAGACTGTATCGATCAGCTTCTGGTCAGCCTTAAAAATGCTGTTGTACGGCGGATAATTCTCAAGGAATCTCAGCTCCAGATCATGCGGCAGCACCTCGTTTGAAACAACAATGTCGCACACCTTTACAGCTGTATTCATTCCACCGGCAACACCAGTATTTATAATAGCGTCGACCTTGAAATTATCTATCATTACCTGAGTGCAAAGCGAAGCGTTTACTTTTGCAATACCGCAGCAAGCATTTACAATCAGCTTTCCGTCAAACGTATTTATGTAGAAGTCAAAACCGCTGCGTCTTACAACAGCTGCTCCTGCAAGAGTTTTCCTTATATCTGCAAGCTCTGACGGCATTGCTCCGATTATTCCTATTACCTTCATTAAAAACCTCCTGGTCATTGTGCAGCGGACAGGTTCTTACAGTTATCCGCTGCTGTCCGACAATAATTATATCAAAAAACGCCGGTTTGCGCAACATTTTATTTTTTTCTTCTGTCCGGCAGTTGGTCATACATGCTCTCAAAAAGCTTTCCGAAAAATTCGCTGCCGCTGTTTTCATCAGCTCTGAGCATTGGCTTTGCGCCGTCATACGGAAGTTCGTATTCCGCATCCGGCATAAGCTCAGCCGCCGCCCTGACAGGCTTTATAAGAAGTCTGTCGTCATAAAGTCCGCCTACAACTTTGTCCTTATAATAGAGAATATATTCCCCCATCATCTTCCTGTATAATATTCCGTCAACTCCCTCTAAATTTTCAAGAACCCCGGAGAGAAATCCTTCTGTTGAAGCCATGCTGTTTTTCCTCCGTATCAGATATGAAAATATTTATCAATAAGCTCATGTTTCATTTTCCAAAGATCAGGCGAAAGATCTACATAATATCTATGCGGATTTTCAAAACGCTTTACCTCGTCCCAGATCTTTGCAAGCTCTTGTTCACAGTAAGCCTTTATTTCAGAAACAGACGGTCTGCTGTAAACACATATTCCGTTTTTAAATATCTGTTCCTGGAGATTCTTCACATAAAAATCAGAAAGTCGTTTTCTTTTGTAGGTATGTTCCGGATCGAAAATCTCATATTCAGAGTTTTCATCTATTTCCTCATCGTTTAACAGAATAACATCAGCCAGAGCCTTGTCGGTATCTCTGCAAAAAAGTCTTACCGGCTTTTTAAATCCCGGATTTGTAATTTTTGCCGCATTCTCAGAAAGCTTTATTTTCGGAATAATCCCGCCGTTTTCCTCGACTGCCGAAAGCTTGTATACTCCACCGAAAACCGGCTCTGCCTTGCTTGTAACAAGTCTTTCACCAACTCCGAAGCTGTCGATCGATGCTCCCTGAACCAGCAGATCCCTTATCAGGTATTCGTCAAGGGAATTTGACGCAACAATTTTATGCTCCTTAAACCCGGCATCATCCAGCATTTTTCTTGCCTTTTTTGAAAGATACGCAATATCTCCACTGTCAATTCTTATTCCGCCGTTATTGTATCCGTTTTCTCTCAGCTCTTTGAAAACCTTTATGGCATTCGGTATACCTGACTTCAGCACGTTATAGGTATCAACCAGCAGGACGCAGTTGTCCGGATAAGACTTTGCATAGGCTCTGAAAGCGTCAAGCTCTGTCGGAAAAAGCTGTACCCAGCTGTGAGCCATTGTTCCGAGCGCCGGAACTGAAAAATCCCTGTCGGAAATAGTACATGCTGTTCCGCAGCAGCCTCCTATACATGCTGCTCTTGCACCGTAAACAGCGCCGTCCGCTCCCTGAGCTCTTCTTGAACCGAATTCCATAACCGGCCGCCCCTGCGCTGCTCTCACGATCCTGTTTGCCTTTGTAGCAATAAGACTCTGATGGTTCAGTATAAGCAGAAGCATAGTCTCTATAAGCTGTGCCTGAATTACCGGACCTCTGACTGTTACAAGCGGTTCATCCGGAAATATTGGAGTTCCCTCCGGAACTGCCCATACATCACAGGTAAATCTGAAATCTCTGAGATAGTTCAGAAATGCGTCGCAGAAAATATTCTTCGTCCTGAGAAATTCTATGTCGTCATCTGTAAATTCAAGTGATTCAATATACTCAATTACCTGTTCAAGTCCGGCAAATATTGCATATCCGCCCTCTTCCGGAACACGTCTGAAAAACATATCAAAATAGACAATTCTGTCTCCCATACCGTTTTCCAGATAACCATTGCTCATAGTCAGCTCATAGAAATCCATAAGCATGGACAGATTTCTGCCATCATTCATAATCAATTCCTCCGAAAAGCTCAATTCCTGCATTTCTCATAAAACAAAGCGCCGATTTATTCATAAATTCACTGTAATGTCCGTTTCCGTCAAATGTTTCTGTAATATTTACCGGAACAGCTATTTTACATTTTTTATCATTCTGGTCAAAGTATGTTTTAAGCGTAAGGCAGAAGTTCATGACGCATATGTCTGTACAATCGCCGCAAACAATGAAATTTTCCTTTCCGCATGATTTTATAAACTGCTGAAACCCCGGCGCATGAAAACCATTTGTGGAATTTTTTTCAATAAGCAGATATCCCCCGATATTTTTCAGCTCATCAGCAATCTCACTCTCATAGCTTCCTAAAATACAGTGCGGAGGAAATGCTGAAAATTCTGCTGCCGACTCGCTGTGACAATCTGCAAAGGCAAGGGATTTCATTCCGGCTAAATTTGCATATTTGAGCAGTTTTACAGCTTCGGGAATTATCCTGCCTATCCTTTTATCATGAAGCGTTCCCTCGCTGATAAATCCGTTTATTATATCTACAAATACAACAGCCGTTTTTTCACTTTCAAGCTGTTTTATTTTCAGATCCGGCAAATTTTCCATGCTGTCATATATATCTGACAGCATCTGAGCAGATCTTTCCATAAATATCTTCTTCATAGCTTCATCCTTCAGACGGGCTTTGTGCGGCACTGCCTCTATTATCCGCATAAAACCTGCATATTATTCAATGGCAGACTTCAGCCGTTCCAGCATAACATCATAAGCGCCACTGTTGAGATGTATTCCATCTCCTCCGGAGTATCCGCTGTCCATATTGCCGGCTGAATCCTTTAGCACTGAATTAACATCGACATAATGCAGTCTCTTGCTTCCGGTATCATTTATGGTTTTTTTAAGCTGTTCATTTACTTTGTCAATCGTATCATTTGATATATTTTCACATTCAGCCGAAACCGGAGTTACAGAGAATATATAAAACTGTGAATCCGGACACGCTGTCATCGCATCGTCTACAAATTCCATATACAGCTCGGAAAAATCCTCCGGAGAGTATGTGTTTATGTCATTCAGTCCCATTGAAATCACAACATTTGCCGGCTGCTGATAGCTTAAAATTGTAAGTGCGGCATAATCGCTGTCGCCATATTCAAAAGTATAGTCGTATATATTTGAAGGTCCGACACACTGTGTTGCAAAAACCTCGCTTACAGGTACTTTCTGATATCCTCCGAAACCTGATGTTACAGAATCACCTATAAAGGCAATATCTGAAAGTATCCCCTCAAATTCATCATCGGAGATCCTGGGTTTATTCGATTTGCCGATATTGTCAGCAAACGATATGTACTCCTTTGATATTTCCTGTGTTTCCTCTGCCCAGGATGAAGCCGCATCTTCAGCAGCCGCTGTATTTTTCTCGTCATTGCTATCCTGCTGTCCGCATCCGCCTGAAAGCACCAGTGCAGCAGCCATAAGCCAGGCTATTCCTTTGTTCATTTATTGTTTCCCCTTTATCTAATAAATACAAATTAAGGCGAGTTTCATAAACCCGCCCTAACTTTTCCCGGCTGCCATTATCACAGCATGTCCGGATAATTTTCTGAAATTATTCAGCGTCCTCAGCCTTGTTATCGTCAAGCAGAGCTCTCATAGAAATGCTGATTCTCTTCTTGTCAATATCGATTTCTGTGATCTTTGCTTCAACTTCCTGACCAACCTTGAGAACGTCGGCAACGTTTTCAACTCTCTGATCAGCGATCTGTGAGATATGGATAAGTCCGTCAACGCCTTCGATAATCTGTGCAAATGCGCCAAATGGAGTGATTGAAACAACCTTTGCATTTACAACATCGCCAACGTGGTAATTGTTTTCAAACTTAACCCATGGATTATCCTCAGCCTTCTTGAAGCCAAGAGAAATTCTTCCTGCTTCCTTGTCGAGATCCTTGATGTAAACCTCAAGAACATCGCCAACGCTTACAACCTGGCTCGGATGCTTGATTCTGTTCCATGAAAGCTCAGAAATATGAACCATTCCATCAATTCCGCCGAGGTCAACGAATGCGCCGTAATTTGTAAGAGACTTAACCTCGCCCTTATATACCTTGCCAATTTCAGCTGTTTCCCAGAACTTAGCCTTTGCAGCTTCCTTCTGTGCCTTTGCAACAGCCTTGATAGAACCAACTGCTCTGCGGCGTGCTTCATTTACTTCAATAATTTTAAGCTCAACCTTTTTCTTGAGAAGCTCATCAAGACTCTTGTCACGAGGAACGCCTGTCTGTGATGCCGGAACGAATACTCTTACGCCATCAACTGACACAAGAACTCCGCCCTTTACAACATTCTGTACAATACCCTCAAGAACCTTTTCCTCATCCTTAGCCTTGGCAATATTGTCAAAGCCGACAAGCTCATCAACCTTCTTCTTGGAAAGCATAACGATTCCTTCCTGATCGTTTATCTTTGTAACGATAAGATCAACCTCATCGCCAACGCTTACGACATCAGAAGGCTTCTTTGTCGGATCGTCAGTCAGCTCGGAAAGCGGAACATAACCAGTATGCTTTGTTCCGATATCTACAATTGCTTCACTGTTGTTAAGTGCGGCAATATAGCCTTTAACACGCTCTCCTGTATGTACTTTCTTGAAGGACTGCTCCAGCGCCTCCTCAAAATTAATATCCTCTAAAATTTCAGCCATGGTATTTTGTACCTCCTTAATTATATAAGCCGGTGTTGATGCTCCGGCAGTAATGCCTATTTTTTCAGCATTTTTCAGGTTCAGTGTGTAAAGCTCATCCGCATTTTCTATGTGATATGAACGGCAGTTTTCAGAGCACACATTAAAAAGCTTTAATGTGTTTGAGCTGTTCTTTCCGCCCACAACAATCATTATATCGGCCTCTTTTGAAAGCAGGGCAGCATCCGACTGCCTTTCCGAGGTCGCACTGCAGATCGTGTCGAAAACAAGGATATTTTCTTTATCCTCGGGAATAGCTTTCAGACACTCTCCCCATACTAATATATTATACGTTGTTTGAGCAACAATTGCAAGCTTTTTTTCTAATTTTTTATATTTTTTTTCAAAAAACTCTTTTAATTCACCTTTATCCTTAAAAACAAAACAGTTATTGTTACAATGGCTAACGATTCCCTGCACTTCCGGATGGTTTTTATCTCCAGCAATTAGTATAAAATAACCCTCCGAGGATTTTTCCTTTACAATCTTATGAATCCGTGCCACAAAAGGACATGTAGCGTCTATATACTCATTTCCTTTCAGCGAAAGCTCCTCATATATTTCCTTTCCGACTCCATGGGAACGAATAACAGCCTTTTCGCCCGGCTCAAGCTCACTTACGCTTTCAACGATCCTGACGCCTTTGCTCTTCATATCGTCAACAACATCACGATTATGAATTATCGGACCAAGTGTTGCAACTCTTCCGCTGTGTTTTTCAAGCTCTTCATAAACAAGCCTTACTGCCCTATCTACTCCAAAGCAAAATCCCGCAGTTTTAGCGATCTTAATTTCAGCCATTGCCTTCACCCTCCACAAGCTCTATTATAGATCCCATTATTTTTCCTTTTATTTCTTTAAGCTCATGCGGAGTCGGTTCACTGCTGACTTTCAGCTCATCTGCATTTATCGGTTTCCCGTATCTGACAGTAATTCTTGATCTGAAGTGAAGCTTTCCCTCGAATATTATACCTGCGGGAACGACCGGAACATCTGCTCTTGCGGCAATAAGTGCAACGCCTGTCTTTCCTCTGCCGACCTTTCCGGTCTTACTGCGTGTTCCCTCCGGAAAAATAACAAGCCTTCTTCCGTCCTTTATTCTCGAAACCGAATCGTCAATAACGCTCAGATCTCCCTTACCCCTTGAAACCGGAAATGCTCCCAGCTTTCTTATGAGCCAGCCGAAAAAGCGGTTTCTGAAAAGCTCTTCCTTGGCAACAAATGAAAATTTACTGCATCCAGACGTTACTGCAAGAAGCGGCGGATCGGCATAGCTGCGATGATTGGAGGCAATTATATACCCTCCGTCCGGAAGATTTTCACGACCCTCAACATGAACATTGTAGAAGCCGTAATATATCCCCTTGACAAATCCGTACAAACATTTGAAAAGTACACCTGTTTTCTGCATATTTTCCTCCGGCAACACTAAATTTCCGAAATCATGCTTTTAAGCTTTTCAATGACCTCATCTATGGTCATATTTGTCGTATCAAGCAGAACTGCATCATCTGCCTGTTTCAGAGGAGCTGTTTCCCTGTGCATGTCGTTGTAGTCGCGCTGTTTTATGTCCTGGAGTATCTGTTCATAGGTAACATCCGAATCTTTCATTTCCTTAAAACGACGATTTGCACGTTCCTCAGCGGACGCTGTCAGAAATACTTTAAGCTGTGCATCCGGCAGAACCACAGTCCCGATATCACGCCCGTCCATGATGGTATTGTTCTCGCTCGCTATCTTTTTCTGCAAGCCGAAAAGAAAGCTTCTTACCTCCGGAATCGCCGAAACCTTTGAAGCATTCATTGAAACCTCGGGTGTTCTTATATCGTCGGAAACGTCTTTTCCGTTTAAAATTACATGCTGACTTTTATCAATAAATTCAAGCCTTACATCGACATTATCCAGTGATGATGTAAGCGTTTCGCCCTCAAGCCCGTTTTCAAGAGCATACAATGCGACTGAACGATAAAGAGCGCCTGTATCCACATAAATAAAACCAATTTCAGCTGCAACTGCCCTTGCAATTGAGCTTTTTCCTGCACCGGCAGGACCATCTATAGCAACATTTATCATAACAATTTCTCATCTTTCCAATATATTTTAGGCAATATCGCACAAATACAGAAATTTTGTCAGCAGATGCTGTGCAAAGCCGTCAGATGTGCTTTTTGTGGTGTTGCCTTTATTCAGCGCCTGATATTACACGCTACATATTCATTGCTGCACAGTAAGCGGTTGAAAATGCGATCTGTAAATTAAATCCGCCTGTATATCCGTCAACATCTATGACTTCACCGGCAAAATAAAGACCTTTCACAAGCTTTGATTCCATGGTTTTCGGATTTATTTCTCGGACATCAACTCCGCCGCTTGTGATTATCGCCTCGGCAATCGGTCTGAATCCCTTTACAGTAAGCGGAAACGCCTTTAAAAGCTCTCCGAATCTTATTCTCTCCTCACGAGTTATCTGGTTTACTCTGCGCTCGCCCTCAATGCCTGAAAGCCTTACCGCAGGCGGTATAAGCTTTGCCGGCAGAAGCTTTGAAAGAGAATTGCCGAAAATACGGTTTATATTCTCACTGAAATCACGTTTAAGTCTGTTATCCAGCTGCTGATGTGTAAGACCCGGTTTAAGATCAATCTTAAGACTGTACCTGTCCGGCTGCATCCTTTCAATGTGTGAGCTTGCGCTTAACACAAGCGGTCCGGAAACGCCGAAGTGAGTAAACAGCATCTCCCCAAGTTCACTGAATATTTTCTTTTCGCCGTCATAAAGCGAAAGTGTAACGTTTTTCAGGGAAAGTCCCATCATATCGGCACAGTATTTTTCATTGCACACAAGCGGTATAAGCGAAGGCTCCAGCTTTGTAACCGTATGTCCTGCCGACTGTGCAAGCCTGTAGCCATCACCGGTCGAACCTGTCTGCGGATAGGATTTCCCTCCTGTCGCAATCAGAACTGAACGTGAACGATATTCGCCCTTATCCGTCCTGACGCCAAGGCAGCAGCCGTTTTCTATAATAAGCTCCTCTGCCCTTTCCGGAATAAGTTTTACCCCAGCGGCTTTCAGTTCTCTTTCAAGAGCTGAAATTATATCAGCAGATTTGTCGCTTTCCGGGAAAACTCTGTTTCCTCTTTCAGTTTTAAGCGGAACTCCTGCCCACTCAAAAAAGTTCATTACATCCTCAGTTGAGTACTGCGAAAATGCACTGTAAAGAAACCTCGGATTCCTTGGAATATTCCTGATAAGCTCCTCGTTTGAACAATTATTAGTCACATTGCAGCGACCTTTTCCGGTAATAAAAAGCTTTTTTCCTATCTTACCGTTTGGTTCAAGTATAATTACCCTGTTTCCGAATCTTGCGGAATGCACTCCTGCCATTGCTCCGGCAGCCCCTCCGCCTATTATAATTACATCTGCTTCCATTCTCAGCTCCATAAACTGTTCTGAAGTCTGGTTATTCTTTCACGCCTTTTCTGCGTTTCCTCTTTGTCAGGGAAATACCTGCCATCCATTTCAGTCAGAACATCTCCCTCTCTTGCATCAGCGGAAACAAGCTCTCTGCTGACGCTTATCATCTCATCACCATTTTCAATAACAGCGAAATTTTCTTCAAATCTGTCAAGTATCAGCAAATTTATTTACCTTTCTGAGTTTTCACCTCTAATCCGCTGTCGGAGGAGGTAAAAACTATTGTACCGTCAATATCCGTTCTGTATATTTCATCAGTATACTTTTTAATTCTCTCAACAGCCTCATTATGCGGATGTCCGTAAGAATTTCCGGCGCCGCAGGATATAACTGCATACTCCGGAGCAGCTGCCGCAAGAAAATCCTTGCTGTTTGAGGTATTGCTTCCATGATGAGCCGCCTTATAGACATCCACAGACTTCATTCTTCCCGTTTCAAGAATATCCTTTTCCGCTTTTTTCTCAACGTCACCCGTAAAAAGAAAACTATCATTACCATGAGTCAGAATTGCCGCCGCTGAAAAATTGTTCAGATCATCATAGTCTTTCACAGGCGAAAGCAGTTCAAGTGTACAGCTGCCTATCTCATAGGTTTTTCCCGGTTCGGCAGCAGTAAGCTTCAGTCCCTTTTCCTGAACACTCTCAAGAAATCTTTCATAAAATTTCGTGGTTGGCGTCATATCGTCCGGAAGCCTTGGAATTATAATATTTTCAACATCAATGCTTTTTATAACCTCCGAAGCTCCGCCCATGTGATCTGAATGCTGATGCGAAAGCAGCATATATTTAAGGCTGTCCACACCCTGATCCTTAAGATACTCACAGACGCTGTCGGCATACTCCTTTTCACCTGTATCTATAAGCATTGCCTCGCCGTCAGATATTACAAGAGCACAGTCTCCCTGACCGACATCTATAAAATGAACCTCAGCTGTTCCCTCTGTATGTTCGCTTATGCCGTCAGAAAAAAGCTTTTTCCAGTCGTTTATTGTAAATATGTCAAGAAAGTGCAGAGCAACAGCACATACTGCCGCAACAAGTATAAACGCAGCTATTCCGCCGCCTTTTACCTTCTTTTTTGCTTTTGCCACTTCCCGTTCCCCCTTTTCGCATTTCTGCCCTTTACGGAAGCTTGCCCATTAGCCTGACCCCTGCTGTTGTCAGGAGTTACAAGACAATTTTTTCCGTATCCGATAAGTTCCTGACGTCCGGCTTTTTTCAGTGCTGAAATAACAATCTTCTTGTTTTCCGGCTTAAAATACTGCAAAAGTGTTCTCTGCATTTTCTTCTCCTCCGGAGTTTTCGGAACATAGACCTCCTCCATAGTATACGGATCAAGTCCGGTATAAAACATACATGTAGAAAGCGTTCCCGGCGTTGGATAAAAATCCTGAACCTGTTCCGGATGCATATTATTTTCCTTTAAAAATACAGCAAGATCTATAGCCTCTTTCAGTGTGCTTCCCGGATGGGATGACATAAGGTATGGTACAAGATACTGCTCCTTTCCAACTCCCTTTGTTATTTCATAGAATTTCTTCTGAAATCTACGGTAAGCTTCAATATGCGGCTTTCCCATCTTATCAAGTACAACAGCCGAACAATGCTCCGGAGCAACCTTGAGCTGTCCGCTGACGTGATACTTTATAAGCTCCTTTATGAACTCATCACTTTCGTCCTCCATAAGGTAGTCATACCTTATTCCGGAACGTATGAACACTCTCTTAACGCCTTTTACCTTTCTGAGCTTTCTTAAAATATCTATATATTCCGTATGATCGACATCAAGATTAGGACATGGAACTGGTGCCAGACATTTCTTTCCTTTGCACAGTCCCAGCTTCAACTGTTTTTCACAGGATGGCTTTCTGAAATTTGCCGTCGGCCCTCCCACATCGTGTATATATCCTTTAAAATCAGGCATTTTCGTTATTTTTTCCGCCTCTTCAAGAATTGATCTTTCGCTCCGGCAGGTTATTCTTCGTCCCTGGTGAAGAGCAATTGAACAGAAATTGCAGTATCCGAAGCAGCCCCTGTTATGGGTTATCGAAAAGCGTACCTCTTCAATTCCCGGAACGCCTCCGAGCTTTTCATATGACGGATGATATGCCCTCATATACGGCAGACTGTAAATATGGTCAAGCTCTTTTGTGGTAAGACTCAGCGCCGGCGGATTCTGTACAAGCATCATTCTGCCATGTCTCTGAATAACCGTTTTGCCATATACCTCGTCCTGCTGGTCATATTGCTGCCTGCATGATTTGGCATATGCCTTCTTGTTTTCCCTCACCTGCTCGAATGATGCGCATTCAGCTGCACCGATAGGCGTATTTACCGGCTCTGTGAGATAACATGTACCCCTTATATCATGCATTTCATGAATGCTTTCGCCTCTGTTAAGACGTTCTGCAATTTCAGCAATTTGGTGTTCCCCCATGCCAAACATAAGCAAATCCGCACCGCTGTCCACAAGCACCGACGGTCTTACGCAATCATCCCAGTAGTCATAATGTGCAAAACGGCGCAAAGACGCTTCAAGTCCGCCTATGGCAATCGGAATGTCGCCATATATCTCACGAATTTTTTTGCAGTATACAATAACTGCCCTGTCAGGTCGCTTTCCCGCTTTTCCGCCCGGAGAATATGCGTCGTCCGAGCGCTTTCTCTTAGCTGCTGTATAATGCGCAACCATTGAATCTATATTTCCGGCAGTAACCAGAAAAGCAAGTCTGGGAGCGCCGTACATTCTGAAATCACGATCAGTTCTCCAGTCAGGCTGTGAAATTATTCCGACAGTATACCCCATATCTTCCAGCAGACGTGTCACTATCGCCGCCCCGAAGCTTGGATGGTCAACATAAGCGTCGCCGGTAACATATATAAAATCGAACTGTCTGATTCCACGCTCCTCCATATCGCTGCGTGAAACCGGTAAAAATCCGTTCATTTTCATTCCGCCTTTTTATTCATACGTCTTTCTGCCCACTGCTGCTTTGTCATAAGCACCTTTCTCGGCTTTGCTCCCTCATAAGGACCGACAACGCCCATATTTTCAAGTTCGTCGATGATTCTCGCCGCCCTCGCATAACCAAGCTTGAGCTTTCTCTGGAGCGATGATGTGGACGCCTGTCCCATTTCAACGACAACATCTATTGCCTTTTCAACCAGAACCTCATCTCCGTCACCGGTAAGATCACTTGAAATATCAGATTTTTCACCCTTTTCAGCCGGCATGCTCTGTTCAAC
>CAKSJL010000023.1 GCA_934463345.1 uncultured Oscillospiraceae bacterium
CCACTATATTGGCAAGAGATGTATCCTTAACAAGTATAACGACCTCGTTCGAGCTTGCCGGAACTATTCTCTTTATAACCTGCGGAAGAATTATGTGGAAAAATGTCTGCGTTCTGTTCATGCCAAGTGCTGCCGACGCTTCATACTGTCCCTTTGGTATTGCCTCTATGCCGCCTCTGAAAATTTCAGCGAAATAGGCTGCATAGTTGAGCACAAACGCAGTAAGGACAGCTCTGAACATGAATGCCTCGCCCTGAATATCGATTCCGTCCAGAATCGTTTTAAAAAATCCGGGAAGGCCCTCGCTTATTTTAAGGTAAGGTATAGCATAATAAATCGCTATGATCTGGAGCATAAGAGGAGTACCTCTCATAACCAGTATGTAGATATTTGTCAGCCATGAAACCGGCTTGAATTTACACATTTTAAGCAGCGCTATGACCATTCCCAGCGGAATTGAGAACAGAAGCGTAAAACCGAAAAGCTTCAGAGTCGGAACAAGGTATTCAAGTAGTATCAGAGTAACGTCAATAATTTCTTTTCCGTTCAATCTAATTCACCTCTCTATAAATTTAGCATGCTAATATATTATAACTAAAAAATCTGCAAATAGCAAGAGCAATCCACAGATTTTCTGAAAATATCTGATTTTATACCGGTGAAAATGGCGGATATGAAAACCGGAATCTACAGCTCAAGCAGCATACCATATCCATATTTATCATTCGGAAGTTTCTGAAACCCGAATTTTTCATAAAATGGTTCTTTATCAGGGTTTGCATATAAGCTGCATGCTAATTTCACATCACTTACAGAATGTTTTTTTAAATATGCTAAGACATTTTCCATTAATTTTCTGCCTAATCCTCTGCCCTGAAAATCCGGACTAATAATTACATCTGTTATATATGCATCTGTAAGCATATCTGTCAGCACACGAACAATACCGACACTCTTTCCATTAAAAACAGCATTTACTATAAAAGAAGTATTTGAAAGGACAATCTCTGCCTGATTTATAGTTATTTTCTGAAATCCGACAGACTCTCTCAATTCACAAAATCCTTCTGGTGAAATAATATTTTTAAATTCAATATAACAATCCATTTTTCATCCGCCTTAATTCCCTTTTGCATTATCTGCCATACACAAAACGGTCAGGAAAACCTGACCGTCCATTATTATTTAACCGTTGTTATATCGCTTCCGAACCACTTTGTTGAAATCTCTCCAAGCTTTCCGTCAGCCTTCATCTCGCTGAGTATCTTCTGAACCTCGTCACGAAGCTTCTGATCGTTCTTTCTGAATCCGATCGCATATTCTTCCTCTTCAAGTCCGTCCGGCAGAACCACATAATCCTTGCCGCTTGTCTTGATTTCATAATTTGCAACAACTGAATCAAGGAATACTGCGTCAACGATTCCAAGCTCAAGCTGCTGGAGAGCCTCAACGTTTGTAGCCATAGCCTGAACGGTTATATCTCCCGCAATATCGCAGCTCTCAAGAATATCCTGAGCAGTTGAGCCATTCTGAACGCCGATAGTCTTGCCCTTTAAGTCATTCATTCCCTTCGCATCGCTTGATGCGCCAACAACAAATACCATAGAATTTTTCATGTAAGGCTCTGAAAGATTCATTTCTTCCTGACGTCCTGGATTTACGGACATTCCATTCCATATACAATCAATTTTTCCTACGTTAAGATCCTGTTCCTTTGTGTCCCAGTTGATAGGTTCCTTGACAAGCTCAACGCCCATTCTCTTGCAGACTTCCTCAGCCACGTCGATATCAAAGCCTACTATTTCGTCATTTTCATCTGTATAACCCATAGGCTTGAATGTTGCGTCAAGACCAAGAATAAACTTTCCGCTGTCAAGCACCTTCTGGAGAGATTCGTCTGAATCAGCAGAATAAGATGATTCCTTTTCAGCCTTTGAGTCTGATTCTGAACCGCATGCCACTGATGTCAGCATCATAAATGCAGCCAGAGAGAGTCCGAGGACTCTTTTTACCAATGATTTTTTCATTATTGTTCTTCCCTTTCACAGCAAAATTCTTTTAGAACATGTCATATCATGCTCTATTATGATATCATGATAAAGAGCCGTTGTAAAGAATTATGTAAAATCAGTTTTTCTATTTTGTTAAAAATATATAAAGCAGCATAAACTTTTCTAAGCATTTCCGGCATTTCAGCACAAAAATCAGCGTATCCTCACAAACGTGCAGATACGCTGACTATCAGAACCTGTCTTTATTAAACCTTTGCCCTTTCTACAGAAATTACACCCCTCACACGTCTCAGTTTATCAAAAAGATTTTTCAGCTGATCTGTTCCTGCTATCGTTATCGTCGCTTCAAAAAGCGCATTCTTGTTCTTGAGATTTCTCGAAGATGAGTGAAGTATCGGTATCCTTGCTTCGGTCAGGATCGCAGTTATGTCATAGACAAGCCCTACTCTGTCCAGCGCAATTACCTCTATGCTCGTCTGCATGCTTGTCTGTTCATTGTCTGTCCACTGAACATCCATCCATCTCGCAAGTTCTTCCTCATTATTTCGTCTTAAAGCTGCCAGATAATTAGTACAGCTTGTCGTATGTACGGATATTCCATGTCCTCTTGTTATGAATCCGACTATCTCATCGCCAGGAAGAGGATTACAGCACTGAGCAAACTTTACAGTACAGTCATCTATCTTGTCAAGAATAATACTGCTCTGCTTTCTGACCGGTTTTATTACCGGCGTATTCTCCGGTTCTTCCTCTCTCTGATAAAGTTTGACGTACTTGTCCTTGAGTCTTGGCAGTATCTTTGAAAGTGTTGTTCCGCCGTAGCCTATTGAAGCGTAGAAATCATCAAGAGTATTGCAGTTATGGCGCTTTAGGTCATCCGCAAGAAAGGCTTCAAGCTCTTCCTCCGGAACTCTTATTCTGAAATGCCTGAACTCTCTTTCAAGCTCTGCCCGCCCTGTCTGAATATTTTCCTCACGGCATTCCTTTTTAAACCATGAACGTATCTTGGATTTTGCTTCATTCGTTTTGGCAATGGAAAGCCACGCTCTGTTAGGGCCTTTATCCGGCTCGTTGCTTGTTATGATCTCGCATATCTGACCTGTCTGAAGCTTATAGTCAAGCGGAACCATTTTTCCGTCAACCTTTGCGGCAACCGTCTTATGCCCGATCTGCGTGTGTATCTTGTAGGCATAGTCAATAACCGTTGAATCTATCGGCAACGAAACAGAATCCCCCTTCGGAGTCATAACGACAATATCCTCCGGAGCAAGGTCTGTTTTTATTATTCTTACAATCTCCTCAACATCGTCTGATGTCTGCTGAGCCTCGATAACCTGTCTTATCCATGCAAGCCTCTGCTCCATTTTTGTATCATTCCGGTTTATTCCCTGCTTGTATTTCCAGTGAGCAGCAATTCCGTATTCAGCCGTTGCATGCATTTCCCAGGTTCTTATCTGTATCTCGAACGGTATTCCCTCCTTGCCGAGAACCGTTGTGTGCAGTGACTGGTACATATTTGCTTTTGGGGTTGAAATATAATCCTTGAAGCGGTTAGGAATCGGCCTGAACATATCGTGAACCAGACCAAGCACATTATAGCATTCCCCTACAGTGGAAACGATTATTCTGACTGCGTATTTGTCATAAATTTCCTCTATTGATTTATGATGCACAAACATCTTCTTATATATACTGTAAATGCTCTTTACTCTTCCCTCTATCTGAGGAGGCTTTATAAATTCCTGATCTTTAAAGCGTTCAGAAATTGTTTCTTTGATTCTTGTTATGAAAGCTTCTCTTTCGCTTTTCTTTATTTCAAGAATATGCTCGATCTCGGAATATGCAAACGGATCAAGATAATGGAAAGAAAGATCCTCCAGTTCCTCCTTTATTCCTCTCATACCGAGACGATGAGCGATTGGAGCATATACATTCATGGTTTCATGCGCTGTGTTTCTCTGCTTCACTCCCGGGCGAAATTCAAGAGTTCTCATGTTGTGCAGTCTGTCCGCAAGCTTTATGATAATAACTCTTATGTCCTGTGACATTGCGAGCATCATTTTTCTTACATTTTCAGCCTGCTGTTCCTCCTTATTAAACATAGGAACCTGATTGAGCTTCGTAACCCCGTCGACCAGCATTGCAACGTCCTGTCCGAAGCGTTTCTTCACCTCGTCAAGCGTTACCGGCGTATCTTCAACAACATCATGCAGCATGGCAGCACAGATTGTGTCAGTATCCATTCCAAGCTCCAGCAGAATATACGCAACTGCCAGCGGATGTATTATGTATGGCTGCCCGGAGGAACGTTTCTGTCCCTCATGCGCCTTTGCAGCAAACTCATAGGCGGTTATAATCTTGCTCAGGTCATACTGCTTGTCGTCCGTCAGTATTTTCTGTATGAGCATATCTATTGTATATTCGGTATTCATATCTTGATCCCCTCCCTGCACTTTTTCCTTAAATCATTAAGTATCGCTGACTTTTCAAGATCAGCCTTAGGTGCTCCCTTTACAGCGCTGACCTGCTGTGAAAACGGACTTCTGCTGACAAGCCCCAATTCATCGAAAATGTCAACACACACCATCATTTTGCAGTAGTTAAGCTCTGACATAAACGACATATAAAGTGTATCCGTACTGCATTCTCCTGCCGCAATACGCTTGTAAACCGGCACAAGCTCGCTTCTTTCCGGACAGATTCTGCGGTAATATGCTGCCGGAAGCGGTTCACTCCTGCGATATTTTTCGTAGGCATCCCTTGCCGCAAAATACTTTTTCTGTTCAAGACCGCTTTTTCTGAAGTCCTTAACAATAATACTTACAGATTCACGTTCGGCATAGACATTTGTCTCCGCAGTAAACATAATATCTATTCTGTCGCCAGGTTTTACAAACAGTTCATCCGGAGATTTTCTGAACACAAGAGCGTCCAGAAGCGTTCCTGAGCAGTTAAGGCGAAGCTTTGTATGTGCTCCGCCGGAAAGAGGAACTATACCGTTTATAACACAGCCACCCATTGCAAAAACCGGCTGTCTGCTGCCCTCGCCAAACGGTTCAAGAATCTGAAGTCCGTTTATATTTTCCGGAGTAAGCTCCGATGGCGAAACAAGCTTGTCAGCGGCTATTTCCGGCACAGGCATATACTCAAAGCTCTCTGCGGCAAATTCCTGAAGCCTCTTTTCAAATTCAGAAATCCTGCTCGTTTCTATTGTAAAGCCTCCCGCACCAGGATGTCCGCCGTAACGCACAAGGATATCAGAGCAGTATTCAAGCGCCCTGAAAATAGAAAATGAACCAAACGACCTCGCCGATCCTCTTGAATACTTCCCCTCCTTAGTAATTACAAAACAGGGTTTGTCAAACCGTTCAAGCATTCTTGCCGCAACAATTCCAATTATTCCATGATGCCATCCGTCACCGCTTAATACAAGCACTCTTTCAAATGCTGATTCCGGCATCTCCGACATTTTCCTGTCTATATCCTCCGTTATCTTCTTTTCTTCTTCCTTTCTGAGGGTATTTAGCCTGTCAAGCTCATCTGCCAGAAGCTCCGCCTCGTCACTGTCGTCTGTCAAAAGAAGTCTTGCCGCCGTTGACGGTGAACCAAATCTTCCCGAGGCATTTATTCTCGGAACAAGTCCGAACGCTGCTGATGTTGACGTGACCGGAATTTTCGTTCCGCTTTTTGCAATCAGCGCATTTATGCCCGGACGTTCTGAATTTCCCAGAAGATTCAGACCATATCTTACTATAAATCTGTTTTCTCCAGTAAGCGGAACAACATCCGCAACAGTTGCAAGCGCTGCAAGCTCTCCGTATTCGTTAAGCGCCGTATCATAGCTTCCGCCCTCGGCAGCTGCTATAAGCTTCAGGACAACTCCTGCGCCACACAAATGCTTGAATGTTGACGGACAGTCCTTTCTGTGCGGATCGACAACCGCCTCCGCCCTTGGAAGCTCCTCACCCGGCTGATGATGGTCGGTTACGATCAAGCGCATTCCGAGACTGTAGATAAGCTCTGCCTCGCTGACTGCTGAAATGCCATTGTCAACAGTAATGATCAGCTCTGCCCCCATATCGTGCATTCTTTTTACAGCCGCCTCGCTCAGTCCGTAGCCCTCGTCACGCTCAGGTATAATATATTCAACATTGGCGCCCATGCATTCAAGATAGGAAAAAAGCATCGCCGACGAGGTTATTCCGTCACAGTCGTAATCACCGAAAATGCATATCGGCGTAAAATCCTCAACAGCCTGATTTATAACCTCCGCCGCCTCTCTCATATCCTTTATAAGAAAGGGGTCGGAAAGTCCCTCAGCGCTGAACTGCTCTGCCGCCTCTTCTGCGGACAAAACTCCCCTTGCAGAAAGTACGTCGGCGCAAAGACCCGTTATTGCACACTGTTCGGCAAGCTTCTCTGAAACTGCCGGATCCGGCTTTTTTATTACCCATTTTTTCATAGGACACCATTCCTGTCATAATTTTAAAACACATTTCTATACTGATATTATAACATTATAAGCACAAAATTACAAGAGATGCTCTCACATATTTGACCATGAGAGCAGATTTCAAAAAAACTTTTTTCTGCAAAATGCAACATTTTTCGATTTTGAATCGTCTAATTAGTACAGATAAAAAAACAAAAGAAAAAAGAGGACTAAACAAATGACGGAAATACTTAACAAACACAACGAATCACAGAGAAAAGAATACGAACAATTTGTACTTTCAAATCCAAAAGGTAATTTTATGCAGTCTCTAAACTGGGCTGCTGTCAAGGAAAACTGGGATTATGAAGCAGTAATTGTAAGAAATGAAAATGGTGTTATAATTGGTTCAGCGCTTGTACTGATACGAACAATACCATACATCAACAAATCATTTCTCTATTCACCGCATGGCCCTGTATGCGATCTGTGTAATGAAAATGTACTTAACCAGATAATGAAGGGCATTGAGCTTATAAGAAAAAAATACAACGGCTATGAATTCATGTCTGACCCCTTTATTACCGAAAGCGATACCACAGAAACGGAATTTCTTATAAACTTTGGATTCAGACACAAATACGATCCTCCTGAACTTTCAACAATCCAGGCACGAAATAATTACATAATAAAACTCAATGGCAGAACAAAGGAAGATATTTTCAGCTCGTTTCACAAAAAATGGAGATACAATATAAGGCTTGCCGAACGAAAAGGCGTTGAATGCCGTATTTGCGGAATAGAAGCCCTTGACGATTTTTATCCGTTAATGATAGAAACCGGAAAACGTGATGGTTTTCCTATCAGAAGCAAGGATTATTTTAGAAAAATGCTTGAAAATCTCGGAGAACACTGCCGGCTTTATATATGCTACTATGAGGATGTGCCGGTATCTGGTGCAATCTGTGTCCAATATGCCGGTAAAACATGTTATGTATATGGCGCTTCAGCTTCATATTATAGAAATGTTATGCCAAATTATCTTATGCAGTGGAATATGATTTGCTGGGCAATTGAAAGCAGCTGCGAGATATATGACTTTCAGGGAATCCCTTTTTACAAAGATGAAACCCACCCGAATTACGGCGTTTACCGATTTAAAAGCGGATTTAACGGAGAAATTATGACCTATGCAGGAGAATTTTCGATATGCTACAGCCTGCCGGCAAAGCTGTTTGTAAAATTCTTTGAATCATTCTACAGAAAAGTTTTCAAACGAAATCCGTCAGAGCTGCTCGATCACAAAGAACATATGGATGAAATACACATTCACGCAAGTAGTCAAGGTGAAATATAAAAACAATATCGCACAAAAATTGTGCAATATTGCCTTAAGAGCGTGTTCACATAAAATGCTTGTACGGATTTTCGTGCATTTCATTTTTATGTGAACACGCTCTAATATAAGAACCAGTCTTTACAAGCGTATGCGCACGTCTTTCCAAGCACACATATCTTGTGAAGACGGGTTCTTATAGTATTTCTTCAAGCTGTTTTCTGATCTGTGCATTTCGTTTTGCATAATCAATGCTCATAGGCTTTATCTTTCCGTCAGCATAGTCATACATTCCCTGGAGTATACCCTCTGTGCTGTCCTCGACAAGATATCCGCCGTATTCTTTAAGGAAGTTGCTCGGTCCATGAACATCCGTTGAGAAAACCGGAACGCCAAGGGAGTCAGCTTCAAGCATAACAAGCCCCAGTCCCTCATAAATTGAGGAAAGTATAAAGAGACTGCATCTTTTCAATATCGGCATAGGGTTCTGAACAGATTTTATTATTGCAATATCCTCCCAGCAGTCAGTTGCTCTCGCTTTCTGGACTGTTTTCCCATAAAGCTTTCCTGCGCCGCCGATTATGATAAGCTTTGAATCCGGATAATCCTTATGAAAGGCTTCAAATGCTTCTATAAGACGGAAATGTCCCTTTTCCGGAGAAAAGCGCCCGATTGTGATAAACTTTATGCCGTTCGAGTTTACAATGTGATTTATGCCGTCTGCATGCGGACAGAAAATTTCCGTATCCTTCTGGAACTCGATCGGCATATCTCCTTTCAGTACAACAAGGTCATGGTTGTGGAAGTTGCTGATGACCCTGATATTGTCCTTTCGTCCGCTTATCTGGAATGTCGGCTCAACAATATCCTCCGAAACAGCAACAACATTGTCGCAGACATTGTAAGCCCATCTCAGCAGATATTCGTTCTGGTTGTTTCTCGTTTCAATTTCCTGAACCATGTCGTTATGCACAAAAATAGTCTTTCTGGCATTAAACTGTGTCAGCATGATAACGATATTGTTTTCATAGCCGTTAAAGTGAATGACATGGTCGAATTTTATGCCATAAAAATGACGTTTTATCTCCCTCGAATAGGATTCGCCGAGAATACGCTTATTGCGCTGAGTTTCCTTTCCCTTTCTCGCAAGTGAATTATAGGCTCTCGATGTCCTGAAGTCAAAGAAAACCTCGCTGCTTATCGGTATTACGCCGACAGTTTCCGGAATAACCTTTGTTCTTGTCGGGTCGGCACGAAGATTTCTTTCACGAAACGAGATGTAGTAGTTATATCTGTTTGTGTCAATATTGTCCAGAACAGAGAGCAGAGCCGTAGTAATTCCGTTTTTATTCAGGTCGCCGGCATAAATGAGGACATTCTTTTTGCCGTTCGGTACAAGCTTTTCTTCCTTTGTGACCTTTTCACCCAGGAATACCCTCTGACAAATTTTCTTTGCGGCATCCGGATTGTCATAGGTGCAGTAAAGCTTTCTGAATTCCGTATCGTCATAATCCTTTGGCGCATTTATCGCCTTGATAAGACCATCGATGGTATCAGCCTGTGGAAACGGAAAACTATCGAGCGAAACATAAACGCCTCTGTCACGAAAATACTCTTCCTTGTCATATGTGTAAAGCACGATCTTGCGGCCGGAATTTGCAAAATCATAGAAAACACTTGAATAGTCCGTTACAAGCGTATCAGCCATATTCAGGATCTCGTAGTATTCATAGCCTGTAGGAAATGCCTTTATATGCTTATACTGTCCGTCGTCAAATTCAAGCTTCATGAGCGGATGATACTTGACGTAGAGCAGCTGATCGTCGCTGAGTCTTTCGTCCATTTGTTCCAGGAACTGCTGTGTTTCAAGCAGTACACGCTCAGTGTCAAAACTGTTAACCTTTCCTCTCCAGGTCGGCATATAAACGATAATATCCTTGTGGTCAACTCCAAATTTTTTTCTCAGTTCAGTTCTTTTCTGCTTGTCAAAAAAAACGGAATTTCTCGGATATCCTTCATTAAGAATGGTTGCCTTTGAAAGATTCTGGAGCATATATGCGCTGACCATTTTTTCCTTCATATATTCATTAGGGAAAACAAGGTAATCCGCAAATATGAGATTTCTCATAACGTTGCCCATGTTGTATACTTCTGTTTCAACATCACGTCCCATGTTTTTAAGCGGAGTTCCATGCCATGTATTGAGAATTATCTGTCCGTCCTTTTTTATAAAACGTCTTGGAAACGAGGTATCATTGACAAGATATTTCGCCTTTGAAGCGTATTTGTAATACTTTATGGATTCCGCACGAAGCATCTTTACATTGTTTATCTCATAGTGTCTGAGCATAGCCTTTATTTCCTGTGCCTTAAAAGGCTTTGCTGAAATGCACAGCTTCAGATGCTTATACTCCGGATTCTGAGAAAGCTCCTTTGTAATATAAAGTATATTTCCGGCAAGATCAGAACCGCTTCTTGATTCTATAAGAACGAGGTTGTCCTTTATGCCTGATTTGAGATATCTTCCGTAATATATACTAAACCATATTCTGTTTTTAAGCTTGGTTATAACCCTTTTTGCATTTTTTCCCAGCTTCATTTAGTTTCCTCCGTTTTATGCCAATTAAATACGCTGATTATTTCAGATCCTTTTTTATTTGTGTTGTGGAAATTTCCGGTGTTCTCGGAAGATAAACAACCTCGCAGTAATCCTTCAGAAAATCAAACTTTCCTGTCCAGTCGTCTCCCATTACAAATGTATCAACCTTGAATTCCTTTACATCGCTTATCTTCTGTTCCCAGTTTTCCTCCGGGATAACAAGATCGACATATCTTACAGCCTCAAGCAGACGTTTCCTCTGCTCATAGGTGAAGTAGCATTTCTTCTGCTTTGAATTCCAGTTAAATTCGTCAGTTGAAAGCGCAACAATAAGATAATCTCCAAGCGCCTTTGCACGCTGGAGAAGATTGATATGACCGTAATGAAGAAGATCAAAGGTTCCGTAAGTGATAACTTTTTTCATATTTATACCTCAGTCCTTTACTGATTCATAGTCTGTCCTTATTAAAGATGTATACAGATACCTGCAAAATGTGTACCCATATATCAGAGCATAGCTTATACATTATAACTTTTAGTATATCCTATATTATATCATTTGTCAACTTTAACTTATAAATTTGCTGTTTTGCCCAAAAATCCTGTTTATGCGCCGCTTTTTTAAAAACATTTGGGGCAACACATGTTAGTCAGCGTTAACAGCTGTTGATTTTTTCTTGAAAATAATATATAATTATATAAGTCCGGTAAAATAACGCATTGCAATATGACAACTACTGGATTTCTATAAAAGAATACACAGTCAGGCTTATATGCACTGAAACTGCACATAAATGTCTGTTCTGAAATTTGCTGTAAAGGAGAGATCAAGTTGAGATTTACAAAAATGCATGGTATCGGCAATGACTATATTTATGTCAACTGCTTTGAAGAAAAAATCGCAGACCCTGAAAAGGTTTCGATATATGTGAGCGACCGCCGGAAAGGAATAGGTGCAGACGGGCTTGTTATGATACTGCCGTCTTACAAGGCAGATTTCAGGATGAGAATATTCAATGCCGACGGTTCTGAGGCTATGATGTGCGGGAATGCAACAAGGTGCATCGGCAAGTATGTATACGACAAGGGCATGATAGACAAGACTGAAATAACGCTCGAAACAAATTCAGGCATAAAGTATCTGAAACTTTTCCCGGAAAACGGAAAAGTCGAGCATGTTGAGGTCAATATGGGCAAGGCTATACTTGTACCAAAGGATATTCCTGTCAATTCTGACAAGGAAAGATTTATTTCCGAACCTGTCGAGGTTGCCGGAAAGGAATATAAAATCACCTGCGTATCAATGGGAAATCCGCATGCTGTTGTATATCTTGACGGAATCAGTGAGCTTGACCTTGAAAAAATAGGCCCTTCATTTGAAAATCATGAGCTGTTTCCGGACAGAATAAACACAGAATTCATTGAGGTTGCCAACAACAGAAATCTTAATATGAGAGTATGGGAAAGAGGAAGCGGCGAAACCTTTGCCTGCGGAACTGGCGCATGCGCATCCGTTGTTGCGTCTGTACTGAACGGATTCTGCAATTACGACGAGGAAGTAACTGTACATCTCAGAGGCGGCGACCTGAAGATAACATACTGTAACGACGGAACGGTCATCATGAAAGGCCCGGCAACTCATATCTGCGACGGAGATATTGATATAAATAACATATAAGGAGAATTACACCAGATGACAAAGGTAAATAAGAATTTTGAAAATCTTGTTCCAAGTTATCTTTTTGCAGACATAGCAAAGAGAGTAAACGAATTCACAAAGGCTAACCCTGACAAAAAGGTTATAAGACTCGGGATAGGCGACGTAACGCTTCCGCTTGCGCCTGTTGTAGTTGAAGCTATGAAAAAAGGCTGCGACGAACTGGGTGCAAAGGAAACCTTCAAGGGATATCCTGACTATGAGGGATACGGCTTTTTAAGGGAGGCAATCTCAGGTTATTACAAAAGCTTCGGCGCTGACATTTCAGCTGATGAGATCCTTGTAAACGACGGCGCAAAGTCAGATGCCGGAAATATCGGCGACATCTTCTCAGAGGATAATGTCGTACTCGTTTCAGACCCTGTTTATCCGGTTTATGTTGACTCAAATATTATGGCTGGAAGAACCATACTTTATGCTGACGGAACAGAGGAAAACGGTTTCTGCGCAATGCCGGACAAGTCCGTAAAAGCAGACATTATCTATCTCTGCTCCCCTAACAACCCGACAGGCGCATGCTACACAAAGGCACAGCTGAAAGAATGGGTTGACTACGCAAACGAAAACAACGCTCTCATCATCTATGACGCTGCTTATGAAGCATTTATTACCGAAGAGGATATTCCGAGAAGCATTATGCAGATCGAAGGGGCAAGGACATGCGCAATTGAAATGTGTTCGCTTTCAAAAACTGCCGGCTTTACCGGTACAAGATGCGGCTATACAGTAATTCCTAAAGAGCTTGAGCTTGACGGAACGAACATTTACAAGCTCTGGTACAGACGTCTTTCAACAAAATTCAACGGCGTATCCTATCCTGTTCAGTGTGCGGCGGCAGCTGTGTTCACAGAAGAGGGACAGAAGCAAATAAAGGAAAATATTGCTTATTACCAGGAAAACGCCAAAATCATTGCAAAGACCATGGACGAGCTTGGAATCAAGTATACAGGCGGTGTAAATTCCCCTTACATCTGGCTGAAATGCCCGAACAACATGGGAAGCTGGGAATTCTTTGATTATCTCCTCAACAACATTTACGTTGTCGGAACTCCGGGTGAGGGATTTGGCAAGAACGGCGAAGGCTGGTTCAGACTGACTTCATTTGGCGACAGAGAAAACACTATTGAAGCTATGGAAAGACTTAAAGGTCTTATGAACAAATAATACGGATCTTGCAGGGTGGCCACTGGTCGCCCGTTTTTTTGTCATATTTTTCATTAAATCAATTTTTGTATTCCGGATATAATAGTCTTAGAAGCATTTTAATCACAAAAGGAGACTGCAATGAAACAGAAAAACCCGAAATATCCGGTCACGCCGTCCTATGAGGATATTATGTTCAGCGAGGCAGGATGCGCCAACGATTGCACAGGTCTTATCCCGTCAGCCGTCATGAACGAAAGCGAATATGAATCATACGAGGACATAATGGACTTTAACGTTCCTGAAATGGACAAGGATAAAAACAACCGCTGAATATGCGAAAAACCGGCACTGCAAAAAACAGTGCCGGAATTTTTGTTATCCAGTTGTTAAGAATATTCTTATATTTCAGGCATACTTTAAAACATTTTTATTGTAATTATAAAGCTTATCGCAGATTGCCACAAGATTTGGTTCATTATCCTCGCAGTTTCTCAAAATCCAGTAAATATATTCAAGAATGCTGAAACGAACATAGCATTCTGTTCCGTCATCATATTTAAGGGTTATTTCTGTGACATCGCCGTACTTTGCCGGAGTTACATCGCAGAGCTTTAACACCTTAAATTTATTGCCATCAATTTCAACATCCTCAACTTTAATTTTCCCACTATCACCTATAACTGTGAAATCAGTGTCATCAGTAAAATAATGACAGAGAGTTACATCGTGGTTCAGAAGCAAAGTTGAACCGATATAATGCTGAGAATCCGTTGCATTTTTTATTTTTCCGCCGCTTTTCTGCTCGATTTCGTCAGCTATTTCCCCAAAATGGACTTTATCATCGGTTGTTATATTATTATAGGAAGAAGCTTTTTCATGTGGAATATTATACTTAAAATAGGTCATAGCAAAACCTGAAATTTCATTGTGATGATAGAGATTTTCTGTACCATTTTCCGAAATATTCACCTGATTGGATGCCAAATTATATCCAGATAATGGCGTTATGCTTTTATCATTTACATAAATCTCAATTGCATCATAATATTCCTTGTGTGCAGGGTTGTATCTGACCCTGTAGTTCGCATCATTGTTACTTGATGAATCAATCGCTTCAACATATAAATCATTTGTATGCTCTTTTGTCTGGGTTTCACCAGAGTAATGAGTTGTCTGTATAATAGTGACTTTGGGGTCAGAATCAGGACTGTAAAAATATATCCAGAAATCAACTCCGCCGTTTTTATTAATTTCATAAGTAAGTTTAATAAATAATGGGGTTGGCGAATCAGTCAAAATCATTGGTTTACCCACAACCGCAGGCTTTAAACATCTAATTATGCCGCTTTTAAATTTGCGTGCTAATCCTACCATGTCGCTTAAGTTGTATGAAATGAAACAGCTTCCGCCTGATACAACATGTTTGTCAGTAGCTGTTATGCAATTTTATCCTTGCATTTCAAGCATTGGCAGATTAATTAATGTCAGACTGCCGCCCTCACTTAAATTTAAATTCTTACTCATGTAAGTTGTTGTTTGAAAGTTGAAGGTTACACTTGTACATATATCGAGTGATGAGTTAAAATTAACCGGACTTTTAGCAGTATTGATTATTTCAAGTGAAGAATTTTCATCATTGCCGTCATTATCTGTTATCGTAATAGTGTCGGCAGACATAAAATATAAACTGCGAAGAAGTCTGGTACATTCTTCATCCCAATAAATTGAATTTCTATTAGCATTGCATGTTATTTTGTTTGTTCCCTCAAGTCTGATTGTTACATCGCTGACACTTTTGGTTTCATAATTATATACACACAGGAATTCAGGGTTATTGGTTACAATGTTTGCATTGTTGAAAACTATTTCACCGGATTCGGAATCATAGTAAACAGGGTCGCTATTTTCCCCTATTCCATCAAAATTTCCGGTAAATTTAATAGGGAATGAGGATGTATCATCTTCGGGTTCTCCACCCTTATAAAAAGTCTCAGAAGCTGTATCAAAAATTATGCAGTTTGTTATGTTTAAGGTCTGGCTTTCCTCCGCCGTTACAGAAAAAGCCGGTGCGTTTGAAATGGTTTTAGCGCCAAAAAACGGGACGGACGAAAACGTTAAAGCCGCAGCAAGAACTCCGGCAAGAGATTTTTTAAGATTAATTATCATAGGTTCTCCTTTAGTATAATGTTTTTTTGCTTGTTAGTTTATTATAACATATAATAAGGAATATTGCAAGGAGTTGGGAGGAAAAGATAGATAGAAATAAAAAAGGAACGACTTTGCAATCGTTCCTTTGAGTTTGGCGGAGAAAGAGGGATTTGAACCCTCGCGCCAGTTTCCCGACCTACTCCCTTAGCAGGGGAGCCCCTTCACCACTTGGGTATTTCTCCATGGTTACAGCTTGTAATATAAAAATGGCGGAGAGGGTGGGATTCGAACCCACGGTCCCTTGCGAGATCACTGGTTTTCAAGACCAGCTCCTTAAACCACTCGGACACCTCTCCAGCGCTTCAATCAGCTTATTTATTATACAACACTTTTCCGAATATGTCAATACAAAATCGGATAATTGTATATATGCACAATCAAAGTCGCTTTTATAGATATTTTATAAGTGATTTTGCATAATAAATAAGCTCTTTTTTATCATTTTTCACCTCATCCCGCATAACTTCATCAAGAAGCTTATTTAATATCTCTCCTATATTTCTTCCACTGACGCCCAGTTTCACAATATCAGAACCGCTTATATCAAGCTGATTCAGGCTTATGCATTCATTATTGTCAGCAATTTCCCTTATAATTTTCTCCTGATTATCAGATTTTTTCAGTCTTTCCCGACAAAACTCCTGCTTGGACATGGAATCCGCCCTCTGTACATCTATAAGGTCGAGAGTATTTTCAACACCAATCTCTCCCATCAGCCTTTTAATCTCATATCTGCTGTTAAGCTCGTCGCTGTGATGATAAATAAGTCTTGTAACATCTGCCGTAAACGAATTCGGAAACCTGAAACGCTTCATTATTTCCTTTGCCCTTACTGCACTTTTTTGGGCGTGTCTCTTAAAATGTCCTTGTCCGTTTTCGTCCTGTTTATAACATTCCGGCTTTGATATGTCATGGAAAAACATTGCCGTTCTGATTTTTTTTGTATTTTTGGAATACTTCACCGCATGTATAATATGCTCCCAGACATCATATTTATGATAGGGCGTATGCTGTTCAAAGTCAAAGCATTTCCTTATTTCAGGAATAAACACAGCAATTACCTCACGATATTTGCGCAGGATATTGTCCGGAACTCTGCCGCACAATATCCCCTCAAATTCATCCCTTATTCTTTCTGCTGAAATTTTTTTTAACAGTTGTGCATTTTCAAGTATCGCTCCTGAAGTGCTGCTCTCTATTTCAAAACCAAACATTGATGAAAAACGAAGCGCACGCAGTATTCTGAGTGCGTCCTCGGAAAACCTCTCCCCTGCATCTCCAACTGTTCTTATAACCCTTCCGACAATATCCTGCTGACCGTTAAAAGGATCTGTGAGCGCTCCGTTTATGTCCATGGCTATTGCGTTCATTGTAAAGTCACGACGCCTGAGATCCTCTTCAAGGCAGGACGAAAAGCGTACAGCGTCAGGGTGGCGATTGTCAGTATAGCCTGATTCAGTACGATAGGTTGTTATTTCAACAAGGTTTCCATCAATAACTATTGCCTCTGTTCCATGTTTTTCACCGGAAGATATAGTCTTATACTCTGAAAAAACTGATTTGATCTGTTCCGGCATTGCATTTGTTGTTATGTCGAAATCGTGCGGCTCTATACCCATGATAAAATCACGAACACATCCGCCCACTAAATAAGCCTCGAAACCGTTTTTTTCAAGCTGCTTTATCGCCCTGACAGCGTATTCCGGAATATTCATATATCTTCTCCTTTTTACAACAGGACTGCATAATTATTTAGAACCCGTCTTCACAAGATATGTGTGTGGATTTCCAAGCAAAATTTTTACACAGACAAGGCAAAAATGCGCAGGCATACTTGTGTATGGCAAGCTTTTTTAACGCAGTATGCGAAAAAACTTGCTGGAAAGATGTGCGCATACGCTTGTGAAAACGGATTCTTATCCTGCATAAAATAATGGGACGCATTAAGCGTCCCTTATTTTTTATTATCTTATCCCTCATAAACCTTTAATTCAGCTGTTTTGTCACCTGTCAGGTATTTACAAAGCAGTACAAGGTCAGATGTTGTAACAAAACCATCACCATTTGTATCAGCAGCATCTGCATGCGGATCCAGAACTGCAAAATCATTCATGAGAATGTTTCTCAATGCAACAGCATCAAACGCATTAACAACTCCGTCTGATTTCACATCACCCGGAATTATACCAGTTGGCTCTGTCGGATCTGTTTCAGGTTCAGTTGTCGGTTCTGTAGGTACAGGCTCAATTCCATCTGTTATGGAATAATATGCCGGCTTTGCCTTATATTCAGCATCAAAGAGAAGCGGAAGCTTTGCGGCTCTCCAGCTCTGGTCGTCTGTAACGCCCCAGAGAACAACAGCTGAAATACTGTCCTTGTATTCAACAATAGCGTCAAATATATCACTGTAGTAATCAGCCTGCTTCTGAAGTCCTGATTCTGTTGTATCGCCTGTTGTAACGTCAAGCTCTGTTATCTGAATATCAAGACCTGTTGCAGCAAACTTTTCAAGACAGGTTTTATAAGCCGATGCACTCGGGAAACTTACGTCAAGGTGAGACTGCATTCCGATACCGTCAATAAGCCCCTTTTCCTTAAGCTCTGTTGCCATATTAACTATTGCGTTAGTTTTGCTTGTCATATATTCATTGAAATCGTTGTAATAAAGCTTTGTTCCCTCCGGAGCATACTGTCTTGCAAACTTAAACGCATATTCAATAAATGAATTGTCACCGAAAACCTGCACCCATGCGGATGTATCAGGAGTTACATTGTTTGAACCAGCTGTTCTCGGTGTACCATTGTCTGTCCACGCTTCATTCACAACGTCCCAGGCATAAACATCAAGATCAGGATACTCCGTTGCAATTGCATTCATTACATTTTTAATGTAATTTTCCATTCTCTCGATCATTTTTTCTTTTGAAACCCATGCACCTGAATCGGAATAGCCCTCCTTAAAGAACCAGTCCGGAGTCTGACTGTGCCATACAAGAGTATGACCCCTGAGCGGAATATTGTTTTCCTGGCAATATTCAAGAATTGGCTTTGCAGCAGCAAGAGTCACCTGCGGATTTGTATCGTCGCCGTCACTCTCATAAAGTGCAAGCGAAGCATTCTTGTCAAGAACAGCGTCAGGCTTCAGCTCATTTCCCGGTGTAATGCTTTGGTTAAAATGCTTTTCAACAAGCTTCATGAAAGGCTTTGAAGAAAGGTTTGAAGCCATAATAGAAGTACCTACCTTGAAATAGCCATTATACACGTCCTTGATTCCCGGGATATCTTCAATATCAACCTCAGGAGCATTGCTCAGAGTAAAATCATCTATATACATATCAACCTTTGCATCGTTTGATTCAAAATAAATATACTTGTCAGTTGTTCCTGCCGGGAAGCTTATCTTAATATCTGAGAACTCAACCCATTCGCCCTGGCTGACCTTTGACTGAACATTCTCATATTTAATGTTCCCGTCGCTGTCTGTGTACTGTTTGCTGAGTGTGACAGTGCTATACCATTTTGTCATTGCAGCGGCAGAAACAACATATTCCTCGCCTGTGTTTATAATATCGTCAAGTGCAATCTGCGGACCGTTCCAGTTTTTGATTCTCTCACTTACGCAAAGAGAATTTGAACCGCTGTGAGCAGCATCGGACGTAACAGTCAAAACCTCGTTTTCACCTCGTCTGGTAAACGGGTTTTCGCCGTTTTCAAAATCAGCTGAAACCAGTAAACTATCCTGAGTTTCTGCGGCAGTTACTGATGAATAATTAACAGGCATCATCATTCCTGCCACCGGTACAACCGAGCAAAGCATAGCGGCGCCTAAAATACCGGCAATGATTTTTTTACTCTTCATAATATTATTCCTCCTCATTAAAAAGTATCCCGAAAGCGCCTTTTTAGAGGCAAATCCGAAAACGTTTAATTATTTAAACACGAACTATATATACTACTTTTAATTTTATCATAGGCATATTGAAAAGTCAACTGTTTTGAACAAAAATAAACGTAAAAATTAAATGGCGTTGGTTGTATTGCTATAGTTATTACAAAAAAATTAATATAATATATTTACATTATGTCATATCGTCTGACAAAAGAAGAATTTTGTTATAATCACCTGGCTTCCTATCAGTTATCCTGTATTATCTTTGTTCCGTCATTATCAATATGAAACTCCTTTACCTGCCATCCGCCAAGTCCGGCATTATCAAGAGAAAATTTCATTTTTCCGGAAAAATACTTATTATTCTCATTTATTATGGCGACAATTGTAGGACCTGCACCACTAATGTACGAACCATATGCTCCATGATTATATGCAATGTCAAAAACCTCTCTTGCATTAGGTATAAGCTCCATTCTGTATGGTTGGTGAAGCTTATCATGAACTGCTGTGCGAAGATTTTCAAACTTTCCGGTCAGAAGTGACGCTGAAAAGAGCGCTGCCCTTGAAAGGTTATAAACTGCATCCTTATGTGATACTTCTTTTGGCAGGCATGCCCTTGCTTTTTCAGTTTTAAGCTCAAAATCCGGTATTATTGCAACGAATTTAAGCTTTGTAAATACCTCCTGTTTTACCCAGTGAACCTTTTTTCCGTCAAAAACTGCGGTAACAATTCCTCCTAAAAGGGCAGGAGCGGTATTATCAGGGTGTCCCTCGATCTGCGCTGCGAGGTCAACGAGATCATCAGTCGAAAGAGGGTTTCCGAGAAGCGTGTTTGCGCCGACAATGCCGGCAACAATACATGCAGAGCTTGAACCAAGACCCCTTGCCATAGGAATATTGTTTGTCTGACGGATTTTCAGCCCCTTTATACTGCGGCCGCAGATATTAAAAAGATCCTTTGCTGATACATATATAAGGTTTGATTCGTCTGTTGGTACTATTACGTCATCAGCAGAGGTGATCTCAATTTTATCCGATTCCTCCATTTCAACATAATTGTAATAAGTCAGTGCAAGGCCAAGTGCATCAAAGCCTGCACCAAGGTTGGCAGATGTAGCCGGAATTTGAATTTTTATCATAGTGTTACTCCATTCTCTGAATGTTTTCAAACAAATTATAACATATTTCTGCTGAAATTTCTACTGTGATTATTATAAATACACGAAAGTAATAATTCTTTTGTGTAGTTTGACATTACAAAGCGAATAATGTTGATAAAAATATATAAATATGACAAACATTATGATTTTCAAAAAAAGATGTTGACATTTCCTTTAGGCTTTGATATAATATTAATGTACTCAATGCGAGTGTGCTGGAATAGGCAGACAGGCACGTTTGAGGGGCGTGTGTCATTGGCGTACGGGTTCAAGTCCCGTCACTCGCACCAGTATGAATACCTCAGCTTTAAGCTGAGGTATTTTTAATTTGACAAATGGAAAGATGGCTGAGCTGGTCTAAGGCGCACGACTGGAACTCGTGTATACGTTAATAGCGTATCGAGGGTTCGAATCCCTCTCTTTCCGCCAACAACTCCCGTAACTACGAGGTTTCGGGAGTTTTTCTTTTCCATATGGGCGGAATTAAAATATCATTAAAAACGGCTGTACGACGACGTTACGACAACGTAACAGCAGAAAACAAACGAATAAAATAAACAATAAAAGTAACTATATGATAACTGCTATAAAATAAGATGTAGTTTTCTTTGAGAATATTCCGGAAAAATACACGATAAATATAGCCGTTAAGTTATCCCTGTCAGAAATAATTCTGGCAGGGATTTTTTGCTTTATGGAGGAAAAATATTATGTTTAATAATCAGAGGTATATAACAAGAGGTGTTGCAGATAGTATAGAACCTTTTTGTCAGTTGCTTATGTGGGACATGATAGATAATCTGAAGGAAACCATGATTAAATCTTCCCATTACGCAGCAAATATGGTATAATAGAAAAAAGGCGAAAAAGCAGGAGGAAAAGAAAAATGAGCCAGATGACATTCAGCGATTATGAG